>JAYKHH010000266.1:0-7311 GCA_035285265.1 Leptolyngbyaceae cyanobacterium
TGCTGCATGGCTGGAGAGCGACTATGCATCTCTGCATCCTCACCTTTAGCCGATTCCATAGCCAACTCAATATCAAGGACGGCTTCCGGGGGCTGGCGTCTCGCAAAGCTTTGGGCTCGCAACACGATCAGTTGTTGATTTTGTCGTCCTGGTAGGGTGATGCGACGGCGAGCGTACTGCTCTGTAAATGCCATGTATTCTGCCAATTCCCATCGGGTTCGGGGGCTATAATCCTCAGGCAACTGATTTTCTCGACGGCAGGCTTTAAGAGATTCAATATAGAAGCCTTGCAAAAAGTCCTCAATCAGGTTGTAACGGCCTTGGAAACTGAGCTGAGATCGCAAGGGAGCCACATACCGATAGACAATGGCGCTGAGATTGCCATGCAGCTCAACTCGACCTTTTCTGGAGCCTAATTGATAGTAGGCCAAACACTTCTGCAGACGATGACGGGCTAATGCTAACTGCCAAGACCGGACCTGACCAGAAGACTGGATGCGATCGCTCTTCGTGCAAATTCGCTCAACTTCTAGGGCAATGCGATTAATAACCGTTTCCTGAGAGGGTGTCACCTTCGACGGGTCTTTAGTTTCCAGACTCAACTTCTGTTCAGGCCAGACTGAGGCAGCGATCGCCTGAGGGCTAGCTTTCCGCTCACTAGTTTTCAGCTCTAGTTGCAGTTCCTTCAGCAAAATCTGTGTCAGCGCGGGAACTTCTAGCAGGCCACCTGCCTCACTGACCGTGCCGGACAGAATCATTTTGTCCAGAGGGTCATTATCTTGATGAGCAGAGTGAGCCAAAGTTCTGGGGCTTTGACCCAAAGGATTCCCAGGATTGAAGTTCATGACTTAGATGTTGGTAGTGCACACGAATCAAGGAGACGGAAAAGCTGAGCCTAGGGTACCCGGTTATAACAAACTCACCACAATCCTGACTATTGATTATTTACATTTAATTGTCTACAGCAGTACCGCTTGAATTTTAGAAAAATGGCTTTTTAGAGATTGCTCTAGTGAAGATTCCAGCCTCCCAGGTGTGAGAACCTCGAAATAGATCGTCAAGGGTGTGGCCTGCCGGGATACACCCGTCAGACTCCAACCAGGAGAGATATTCCTTGTGGTTGCAAAGCCTGGAACCACCCTAAGTCTTGTGGAACAAGGATCTTGCGTGGTTACCCATCATTAAATCTGAGTTGGCTGGATCTCAAAAACTTAAACATTGGCCTATCCGCTCCACTAGGATTGGAATAGTCAGATGCTAATTCTGAGGAGAAGTGTTAAATTTAATTAAGATTCCTGTTTAGAATTACGGGCTGACCGTGGTCTAAAAAACTTCCAGCCCCATTAAATCCTGGCTCAGCGTCGATAAAACAGGATCTCCTGGATCCTGCAAAACCTTTAATTTTTGAGTCATAGTTCCTCAGTACTAGATAAGTTATTTTGCTCCGTCATTATCGAGGTCATTAACCTATGAAATTGTCTTGGAAAACTATCCTACTATGGACCCTACCTCCTTTAGTGATTGGGTTCTTTGTGTGGCAGGGGTTATTTGCCCCTTCTCCCGCAGATATGGGTAGAAATGCTGCCAATACTCGCATGACCTATGGCCGTTTCTTAGAATATTTGGATGCAGGTCGGGTTAGGAGTGTCGATTTTTATGAGGGAGGGCGTACTGCAATTGTGGAGGCGGTTGATCCGGAGCTAGATAACCGAGTCCAACGGCTGCGTGTAGATCTCCCTGGCAATGCCCCGGAAGTCATTACCAGACTGCGTACCAGCAATATCAGCTTTGATTCTCACCCCCCTCGTAATGATGGAGCCATCTGGGGTCTAGTCAGCAATCTGATCTTTCCGATCTTGTTAATTACTGGCCTGTTCTTTCTCTTCCGCCGCTCTAGCAATGTCCCTGGTGGCCCTGGTCAAGCCATGAATTTTGGCAAGTCTAAGGCTCGTTTTCAGATGGAAGCAAAAACAGGGGTTTTGTTCGACGATGTAGCTGGGATTGAAGAAGCCAAGGAAGAACTGCAGGAAGTGGTCACCTTCTTGAAGAAGCCAGAGCGGTTTACTGCCATTGGTGCTCGCATTCCGAAGGGTGTCCTGTTGGTGGGTCAACCAGGGACGGGTAAGACGCTGCTTGCGAAGGCGATCGCTGGAGAAGCAGGGGTTCCCTTCTTCAGTATCTCTGGCTCCGAATTTGTGGAAATGTTTGTCGGGGTTGGCGCTTCACGGGTACGCGATTTGTTCAAGAAAGCCAAGGAAAATGCCCCTTGTATTATCTTTATTGATGAAATTGATGCCGTGGGTCGTCAACGGGGAGCTGGAATTGGCGGCGGCAACGATGAGCGGGAACAAACCCTCAACCAGTTGCTGACGGAAATGGACGGGTTTGAAGGCAATACGGGCATGATCATCATTGCCGCAACCAACCGTCCCGATGTCCTTGACTCAGCCCTCCTCCGTCCTGGTCGCTTTGACCGTCAGGTAACGGTCGATCCTCCCGATATCAAGGGCCGATTGGAAGTGCTCCAAGTTCACGCCCGCAACAAAAAACTGGCCCCCGCAGTTTCCTTGGAGGTGATTGCCCGTCGCACCCCTGGCTTTACCGGAGCGGACTTAGCTAATCTGCTGAATGAAGCTGCCATTCTTACCGCTCGTCGCCGTAAAGAGGCGATTACCATGCTAGAGATTGATGATGCGGTCGATCGGGTGGTTGCGGGCATGGAGGGAACTCCCCTAGTAGATAGCAAGAGCAAGCGCCTAATTGCCTACCATGAAGTCGGCCATGCCATTGTGGGTACGGTGATTAAAGCCCATGATCCCGTCCAAAAAGTCACCTTAATTCCTCGTGGCCAAGCCCAGGGACTTACCTGGTTCACCCCATCGGAGGATCAAGGGCTGATTTCTCGCTCTCAAATTATGGCTCGAATTACCGGCGCTTTAGGAGGTCGGGCTGCGGAGGAAGTCATCTTTGGTGACGATGAAGTGACTACAGGTGCAGGGAATGACCTGCAGCAAGTAACGGGTATGGCCCGCCAAATGGTGACTCGGTTTGGGATGTCTCCCTTAGGCCCCCTCTCCTTAGAAAGCCAAGCGGGAGAAGTTTTCTTAGGTCGCGACTGGACAACCCGTTCGGAATACTCTGAGGAAATTGCGTCTCGGATTGATACTCAGGTGCGCTCAATTGTGGAGCACTGCTACAACGATGCCAAACGCATCATGTGGGAAAACCGTGTTGTCATTGACCGCCTTGTGGATCTCTTGATTGAAAAAGAAACCATTGACGGGGAAGAGTTTCGGCAGATTGTGGCTGAATACACAACGGTACCCGAAAAAGAGCAGTATGTTCCTCAACTATGAGGCTGAGGACTGGCTCCATCTCTCAGGCGCAATAAGGCGCAAGCTTAAATAGGAACAATTCATTCGGCTTCTAAGTTAAAACCGCTTCGGTTCTTAATTTAGAAGCCGATTTGTTTGATTAACGTAAATTCGATAGCCCTATGTTGTGTACGCAACATAGGGCTATCGAATTTACGTGATTGATGATAGGGATTGTGCCTTCCTTACCTTATCCCCACTGAAATATGGCTGCGCCCCACGTTAGTCCAGCTCCAAAGCCCGTGGTAACAATGACATCACCGGGTTTAATGGTGCCTTGACGCACAAATTCATCTAGGGCGAGGGGAATGGAGGCAGCAGAGGTGTTGCCATAGTGGGCTAGATTGCTTAATACCTTATGAGAGGGAATATTGAGGCGATCGCCCACAGCATCTAAAATCCGCTGGTTGGCTTGGTGCAGGATGAGCCAGTCCACCTGTTCTACACAGAGGTTAGAGCGGTGGAGGGCTTTTTCAATGACTTCCGGGACTCGCTTAACGGCAAAGCGATAAACTTCCTGACCATTCATAGTCAAGGGTTGAAACTGACCTTGGCTCACCGTCACATCTTCTACTAATGCCTGGGCCTGGGGTTTATAGGCCAGATTTAGGCAACCATTCTGGCTGCCATCACTGCGAAGTTCAAAGCCGAGGAAGCGATCGCGATCCGTAGCTTGCATGACCACAGCCCCCGCCCCGTCGCCAAATAACACACAGGTACGGCGATCTGACCAATCCACCCAGCGCGATAAAATATCGGCACCAACTACGAGCACATTTTGATAAACACCCGTTTTGATAAACTGTGCAGCGGTTACTAACCCAAATACAAACCCAGAGCAAGCTGCCGTCAAGTCAAAGGCAACTGCTTGGGTGGCACCCAGTTGAGCCTGAATTTGGTTCGCACTCCCAAACAAGTCATCGGCGGTGGAAGTTGCTAGGACAATTAAATCTAAATTTTGGGCAGTGATACCTGCCATTGCCAGGGCAGCTTGGGCGGCTTGAGTAGCCAGATCCGATAAGGATTCCTCAGGTGTTGCCAGGTGACGATTCCGAATCCCGGTGCGGGAGGCAATCCACTCATCGGAGGTGTCTACCACTTGACTCAAACGCTGATTATCTAGGGAAACGGCTGGAGTTGCCGAACCGCTTCCCGTAATCGCAATACCTACCCCTGATTGCAACATGCTTTTTGATTCCTTAGGAAGTGGGAGATAGCCAGCCCTAGATCCTCCGCAAAAGTTTCTAGGTTGGTGGTATTTTCACCCATACTTTGTGATTACCAGTCGTTTACCCATCAGCTAGTCAGCAACAGGCTGGCTGCTCACAGCAGCTTGCTGCTCCTGTTTTTGATACTGAGCTCTAATTCGCTCTAACACCTGATTATCGATCGCTTCCTTAGCCAAGCGAACTGCATTAAAGATTGCTGGAGCTTGAGAGCTACCGTGACTGATAATACAAACCCCCGCAACGCCTAGGAGCAAACCACCCCCATGTTCGGCATGATCCATGCGCTGCTTAATGCGTTTGAGATTCGGCTTCAAGATCGTGGTTCCAACCTTGCCGTTGAGTCCACGGGGTAATTCTTCTCGCAGGATTTGTAGGGCAACGCCACCGACTGCCTCCGCAAATTTCAGTAAGACATTGCCCACGAAACCATCGCAGACAATCACATCAAACTGACCTGATAGGACATCGCGTCCCTCCGCATTGCCCACAAAAGGCACCTGAGGATTTTCTTGCAGTAGTTCATGGGTGCGGACAGCAGCCTCATTGCCCTTGCAGGATTCCTCGCCAATATTGAGTAGCCCTACCTTGGGTTCAGTTACACCTAACACGTACTGGCTGTAAAGGGTTCCCATCACGGCAAACTGTTCCAGGTACTTGGGGCGGCAGTCTACATTTGCACCCACATCTAGGATCAGCACTGCCTTCCCTGGCATCAGGGTGGGAAGCACAGCGCCAATGGCTGGACGATCAATACCCGAAAGTCTGCCCAGTCGTAGAAGCGCAGCAGCCATCGCGGCTCCAGAGTGACCTGCTGAGACGACTGCGTCGGCTCGCTTCTGTTTTACTAAATCCATCGCTACGTTGATCGAAGCCTTGGGCTTGCGTTTCAGCGCACTCAAGGGTTCTTCGTTCATTTCTACGGTGTCTTCAGCAGAAACGATTTCTAATTGAGATGAACTGGTGTGCTGCTTCAGGGAAGCTTCAATTTGACCGGGGTCGCCCACCAGTAAAACCTCTACACCCAATTCTTCCTGCGCTCTGATAGCGCCTGCGACTATCTCGCCAGGGGCATAGTCACCCCCCATGGCATCAATTGCGATTCGTGCCTTCATTGATCCCATTGATCAAATTTTTAGAAACTTTACAGATTCTATCAGGTCAATTCCCCCAAACAAGTAAATCGGGGGGTGAATCTGACTCTGAAATTGCTTGAGATCTGAGAGTCAAGAAACGCTATTCTTCTCCAGGCTCTATAATCCGCTGAAATAAATAGCCTGTACCCCGTGCGGTGAGAATCAACTCTGGATTGCTGGGATCATCTTCTAACTTGGCTCGGAGACGAGAAATATGAACATCAACTACACGGGTATCCACATGACGTTCGGGGGTATAGCCCCAGACTTCCTGCAAGATTTCGGATCGGGAAAACGGCTCTCCAGAACGCCCTACCAAAAGTTCGAGTAAGCTAAACTCCATTCCCGTGAGGCGAATCCGCTCATCTCCCTTGTAAACTTGGCGCTTATTGGTATCAATCCGAATATTCGCTACATGGATCACGCCAGAGCTAGGAATTCCGCTCGTGCCTGTTTTTTCAACTCGGCGCAATACCGAGCGAATCCGTGCCTCTAGTTCTTTGGGAGAGAAGGGTTTGACGACGTAGTCATCAGCCCCTAGCTCTAGGCCCGTGATCCGGTCTGCCACATCACCGAGGGCGGTGAGCATGATAATGGGGACATCCGATTCTTTTCGCAATTCTTGACAAACCCCATAGCCATCAAGTTTCGGCATCATTACATCCAAAACGACGAGATCGGGGTCGGCATTGCGGAAGGTATCTAGGGCTTCTTCGCCATCAGCAGCAGTCACCACGTCATATCCAATCATGGAGAGTCGGGTTTCAAGGATACGACGGATGCTGGCCTCGTCATCAACGACAAGGATTTTTTCTTTGTGATTCTCCAATTGTACTGACGCTCCTCAGGTGGTGTGTCTGTTGATTAAGTTTTCGTACTTTATCATTAAGATAGTAGCCTACTTTGATCCTGGACGAAATCGCTGAAATACTGACGATAAGAGCATTTCAGGATTTCTTAATACTTTTTTGTCCCTGTAATCGTTACAGAATCTGTTGATAATGCCCAAGCCGCGATCGCACTATGTTTGTAATCAGTGTGCAGGAGAGTCTCCCCAGTACTTTGGCAAGTGTCCTCACTGTGGTGCTTGGAATTCTCTCACTGAGCAGGTTGTAGCCCCTGACTCCGCTAATGGTACGGGTTCTCTGAATGCCCTCCGGGTCGGTGGCAAGCGCCGTAGTACCGCCAACACCCCTGCCCAACCTAAAGTCTCCCTGACGCTACCGCAAATTTCTGATCACCCTCAAGCTCGTCTATCCTCTGGCTACCTGGAATTAGATCGGGTATTAGGCGGAGGTATTGTTCCGGGTTCCCTGGTGCTGATTGGGGGCGATCCGGGGATCGGTAAATCTACGCTATTGCTGCAAACCGCTAACCGCTTGGCTCGCCAATATCGCACCCTCTATGTCTGTGCTGAAGAATCGGGGCAGCAGGTGAAGTTACGGTGGCAACGGCTTGCAGAAGCTGACCCAACTCCAGCCACGGACTCTGGGCCGCCTACCTTTGATCTGGCGGCTGAGTTGTCGGCCTCCACCCTGTACTTAATGCCAGAAACGGATCTGGAAACCATTCTGG
>JAYKHH010000267.1:0-4530 GCA_035285265.1 Leptolyngbyaceae cyanobacterium
TACAAAAAAACACCCCTATCGCTCTACTGCCATATTCCCTTTTGTGACAGTGCTTGTTATTTCTGTGGGTGCAATACCGTGATCACCCAGCGCAAGGAAATGGCAGAGCCTTACCTGGACTACCTGATCCGTCAGATTCGCCAGATGGCCGAGCTGATCGATCGCAGTCGTCCCGTGGATCAGATGCACTGGGGAGGAGGCACCCCTAACTATCTCTCCCTACCCCAAGTTGAGCGGCTATGGACAGTCCTGAACCAGCAATTTCAGTTTGCTCCCGATGCGGAAGTTTCCATTGAGGTGAATCCCCGATCCCTAGATCGCAACTACATTCTGTTTTTGCGAGACTTGGGCTTTAACCGGATTAGTTTTGGCATTCAAGACTTTAATCCCCAGGTGCAGGAGGCCGTGAACCGCATTCAGCCCGAAGCCATGTTGTTTAATGCCATGGAATGGATTCGCGAGGCGGGATTTGAGAGTGTCAACGTCGATCTGATCTATGGGCTCCCCTTTCAAACCCTCGACACGTTTCGGAACACGATTTACAAGACTCTCAAACTGGATCCGGATCGCATTGCCGTCTTCAATTTTGCCTATGTGCCCTGGTTAAAACCCGTTCAACGACGTATTCCCCAGGAAGCCCTGCCCCCCGCGTCCGAAAAACTCGATATTCTGCAAATGAGCATCGAAGAATTAACCCAAAACGGGTATCAATTCATTGGCATGGATCATTTTGCTAAACCCAATGATGAACTGGCGATCGCCCAGCGCGAGGGACAACTGCACCGTAACTTTCAGGGGTATACCACGAAACCAGAATCGGATCTCATCGGGTTTGGCATGACCTCCATTAGTATGCTGCAGGATGTCTATGTCCAGAACCACAAGCGGCTCAAAGACTTCTATCAAGCCATTGACACAGGCACCCTTCCAATTGAACGGGGGGTCAGTTTGAGCCAAGACGACATCGTGCGTCGGACAGTAATTATGGAGTTAATGTGCCAATTTGAACTGTCAAAAAACGATTTAGAGGAAAAGTATCATCTCAGCTTTGATCAAGGTTTCGATGAGTATTTCTTCCAAGCGAGACCGGAGTTAAGAAAGCTAGAAGCAGATGGCCTGATTCATCTCTCGCCCAACCATATTCAGGTCACTCCCGCAGGACGGTTGTTGATCCGAAACATTGCTGCCGCCTTCGATGCCTATCTACACCAGAAACCACCCTCCACTTTCTCAAAAGCCATTTAGGCGATTTCTAGATACAGAAACGACCGAAATGGTGTGTAAGAGGGCGCAAGCTTTGCGCCCCTACCGTGGGGATTGTTGGGTGTTTTGGGGTTAGGTATAGATGCGCTCCTTAGTTCCCTAATCCTGGGAAAAACCCGCATCCCCAATAACCAGCCTTTACCAATCCTCCCCTATTTCCCAGTCCTAAAAGTTATAATTTGGGCGGATGCACACGGGGATTAGCTATGAACAACCTTCCTGTCCATGTTTTTTTTGTGGGTCGAGCTTTAGCGATCGCCCTCGGTGAGCAGCTAGAGCGCGCATTGACCAATAGCTTGAGTGAAATCGGTAAGTTTGATGCCGAACAGCGAGAACGCCTACGTCAGTTTGCAACGCAGGTGATGGAGAAAGCGCAGCAGGACGAAGCAGCAGCCGTTCAAGCTCGCACAACCACGACGATTGTGCCCATTAGTTCACAGTCAGGGGACTTGCAAGCCACCTTGGATGAACTGCGAGCCGAAGTAGCCCGCCTTCGCACAGAGTTGCAGCGCTATCGTAGCCGTTCCCTTTAAGGACTGTAGTCAGATAGGCAGATGGGCCGGAGCGTTTCGACTCAGAGAGGTTCCTGCCCATTTGCAATTTATTAGGGGAGCGTCTCTGTCTTAAACCGTTGTATGGGCACCCTGCTGCTCCTGCTCAGGCATCCTTTAAGTCTGCTCTAGTAGCAATCGACTACAATAACTGTATTCACAGACCTGTCTGACTAGACAACTAGCCTGTGAGTGTTTGATGTTTCTAGTTGGCTCTATCGTTGCCCAGCGATCGGCGCGGCTATCAGTTGATTCTGTTGCAACATGAACTCTCATCAGTCCATTCAAAAAGTTTATACAGACAAAGCTTATCGCTGGAATCAAGAGAAGTATTCCCGTCCCCGCCGTTTTATTGATATTTGGTCCTTTGTTGGGAAGCTCTGGGGTTCCATTTGGGTGAATGGAAAAGCCTGGAGTTATCGTGGCGGAGTGACCGAAGACAAAAAAGCTGCCCGACGTAGAGCTCAAGCTAGTTGGATTCGGGAATCTTTATTAGATTTGGGCCCTACCTTCATTAAGGTAGGGCAATTATTCTCCACGCGGGCAGATCTCTTGCCCGTGGAATATGTAGAAGAATTAGCGAAGCTGCAGGATAAGGTGCCCGCCTTTAGCTATGAGCAGGTGCAAGCCATTATTGAGAAGGATCTCGGTAAATCAATTCCAGAGCTTTACTCTAGCTTTGATCCCATTCCCCTCGCCGCCGCCAGCCTAGGCCAGGTGCATAAGGCCCAACTTTATTCCGGCGAAGAAGTGGTGGTTAAAGTCCAACGCCCTGGACTGGTACAGCTTTTTGAAATTGATTTGGCGATTCTCAAAACTATTACGGCCTACTTCCGCGACCATCCGCCTGCTTGGGCCCAAGGGGTGGAATGGATGGGAATTTATGAGGAGTGCCATAAAATTCTCTATGAAGAAATTGATTACTTAAATGAAGGCAGTAACGCCGATACCTTTCGTCGTAACTTTCGCCTTTACGATTGGGTACAGGTGCCGCGTGTGTACTGGCGTTATACCTCTTCACGGGTGGTCACCCTGGAATATCTTCCTGGCATTAAGATTAGTCACTACGAAGCCCTGGAAGCTGCTGGAATTGATCGTAAACTCGTTGCCAATCGCGGTGCTGAAGCCTATTTACAACAAGTTCTGAACAATGGATTTTTCCATGCCGACCCCCATCCCGGTAATATTGCGGTGAGTCCTGATGGGAGCCTGATCTTTTATGACTTTGGCATGATGGGGCGCATCCAACCCCTCACCCGCGACAAACTGATGGAAACCCTGTTTGGAATTTCCCAGAAAGATGCGGATCGTGTGGTTGCTTCCCTCATAGACCTAGGTGCGCTTTCCCAAGTTGAAGATATGGGGCCTGTGCGGCGATCCATTCAGTACATGCTGGATCACTTCATGGACAAACCCTTTGAAAATCAGTCGGTGGATGCCATTATTGATGACTTATACGAGGTTGCCTACGGGCGACCTTTTCGATTTCCCGCCACTTTTACGTTTGTAATGCGTGCCTTTTCCACTTTACAAAGTGTTGGCAAGGGCTTAGATCCAGAATTTAACTTTATGGAGGTTGCAAAACCCTTTGCAATGCAGATTATGAACAATGGCAATGGTTCAGTCGAGAATAATCTCTTAAGCGAATTAGGTCGCCAAGCTGCCCAAGTCAGTACAACTGCCCTAGGGTTACCGCGACGCATTGAGGATACCCTGGAAAAATTAGAGCGGGGCGATCTCAAGGTCAGGGTGCGATCGACCGAGACAGACCGCATTCTACGCCGCCTGAGTAACGTGAACATGGGAACCAACTATACTTTACTTATTGGTGCATTTACACTGTCGGCGACAATTTTGTTAGTTAATGGTTATGGGTGGCTCGCGCTGGTTGTAGCTTTAGCAGCAACAGCAGTTGCGGTTGCCTTAATTCAACTCTTAATTCGTCTCGATCGCATTGATCGCATGATGTAATTCCTATTAAGACTTTTTCAACCCAAGCGATTCCTTATTAATGCAACGTGATTTTGCGGGCTTGACTGATCCGGGTCTCCTACGCTCCACCAATCAAGATAGTTACTATATTGACCCAGAGGGTCGATTTTTTATTGTCGCAGATGGCATGGGAGGCCATGCAGGCGGTCAAGAAGCGAGTCGAATTGCCACGGAAGTGATTCGAGCCTACCTTTTGGAACATTGGTATTCATCAACTCCTTCCCCAGGGTTATTAAAGCAAGCGCTATTGGAAGCAAATCAGGGGATTTTGCAGGATCAACGGGCCCATCCAGCTCGGGGAGATATGGGCACCACCATCGTTGTCGTGATCTTTCGGGAAGACGATCACCCCTGGTGTGCTCATGTGGGGGATTCTCGACTCTATCGACTCCGAGGCCCCAAGTTAGAGCAAATTACAGAAGACCACACCTGGGTTTCTAGAGCTTTGAGGATGGGGGAATTGAGTCCAGAGCAAGCAAGAACCCATCCTTGGCGGCATGTGCTATCTCAATGCCTAGGACGAGATGATATCTATGAGATTGATATTCAAGCCTTTGATGCCCAACCGGGCGATCGCTTGCTCCTCTGTAGCGATGGGCTAACGGAAGAACTTTCTGACCACTTGATTACGTTCCACATGAAATCTATTCGAGCCTGCGAACGGGCAGCCCATGCTTTAGTTGAGGCGGCGAAAAGTAAGGGGGGCCGCGATAATATCACGACT
>JAYKHH010000268.1:0-3977 GCA_035285265.1 Leptolyngbyaceae cyanobacterium
CGATCGCGCTCCCCAGAACTGTATCGCAGGTATCAGCAACCCAGAATTCTGCGCTCTTTCGCTTGATGGGTTAAGTGTTGCCAAATTTGTTGGAGTGCCTGAACGACCAGTACCTTTTCTTCCAAGGACTGCACCGATTGATGTACTAAGGGAGCAACCCGATCGGCTGCTTCTAGGGAAAGACCGTAGTGGATTAGCTCTCGGCGATCGCACTGCTCTCTAACGGGATCTCGCCCTTGGGCTAGCAAGGCTAAGTACTCCATATCGGACATACCTAGGTCAATCATTTCAGGTTGATCAAGCAGATGGGATGACACAACTTTCCTCTCTAGGATTCAGATCAGGCGCAAGCATCCAAGGGCTAACCACGGACTTTTTGTGATCAGAAGCATAATGGGCTACTTCTGCCTGAAAATGCTTCTTTGTCAGGATGCCCAAGAAAACTTGTTTTTGCTCAAGCCGATCGATGAAGATTTTCGTCGCGGTTCCGAACTGAATTTTTGGGTTGCCACCTAAATAGAAAGTGCCTGCGACACTATTAAAGCAAGCCTGCCGACTCATAGAGTCGTCGTAGTACCGAGAGAATCTTAGTGCCATATTTCATGTCTGCCGCCCATCGACCACTGAGCTGATCGACTAGGGGGGCAATGCCACGAGTTACGAAGCGAAAGCGGGGATCGACCTTTTCTTGGACTAAAGGCTCCGTACTGGCATAGGCTTTGAGGTGTTGGATTTGGGCACGAACCCCAATTCTAGGGCTGGGGAAGGTTGCGCCCGTTTCTTCGCTAGCGATCGCCCCTAACCCAGAAAAGTTATTTTGGCTGGGTTTGACTAAATTACCGAAGCGAAGGAAATTGGTTTCGACGCACATTTGGGCAAAGGCAATATCGTAGTTCACGCCTTCGATGCTGGCTTCTTCGCGATACAGCTTGGCAATTTCTGGAAATTGTGCCAGGGCTTCTTCGTTATACCCCTTGAGGAACATGATTAACTGCACCTCTGAGGTGTAACCATTGCCCATAATCCGATCCATCAATCCAGAGCAAATCTTGAGGATAGAACGGAGGAGGACGGTGCGCGTCGCACTATCCCAACCGACGGAGATATTAAACTCTCGAAGTTCCAGAGCTTTGACATACACTACATGGCGGTAACTGATCCGACGGACTTGGGCAACTTGCGTTAAATTTATCCCTAAGCGATCGACTAAATCCACGGGAATATAGGGATTACCGTTCACGATAATCCCTGGCTCCTCATAAATCTGGTTATTGATGTTGATGTTGATTGGAGGATAGCTGGGGGCAACCGGAGTCGCTGGGCTTTCTGAGCCGATACTCTCAGTAGGGGGAACGGTAGCTGAAATCGTGCGACTCCAAGCAGCTAAGCCTTCTGCAATGCCTAGGGCAATGTCGCGACGACGATTTTGGAGCAAAAATCGATCCTCTGGGTTGGTCAGAAAGCCGAGTTCTAGCAACACTGAAGGAAGAATAACCTGACGGCAGAAAGCGAGACTGCCCACCCCGGTTGCGGTGTCGGGCTTAGCTCCCCGTGATGGGAGTTGTGGTACCCGTCGCAACAGAGCCAGGAGCATTAACTCAGCGTGATGCTTGCGTTCTTCGTTGTTGGCGATATAGAAGATGCTGGCTCCTCGTGCAGAGGGGTCGGTGAAGGCGTCTGCATGAATCTCTAGGGCTACATCTCCAGGCTGGGCACGATTATTAATCCAAGCCAGGGTTTGTACCAAGCTTAAATCATCGGGGACGACCAACCCTTCTAAACTCCGCGATCGCAACTCGGTGACAATTAAATCACGGGTCAGAATCATTTCTCTGGCTTCCGTGGTGCCCCCTGCGATCGCACCGGTATCCACCACACCCCGCTCAACGCCCCCATGTCCGGCTGAAACAAAAATGCGTCCCATCTGCCCTACCTTCCTTACTATGCTGCTCAAAGGCTACTGGTTTGATGGGATAAACAGAGGTCTTACTTCCTATCCCACCCCAATTGTCCCGCTTTTGGCAGGTAGCCTGCTCGCACTGTATAACATGTCAGCCTACCCTACGCAATTAAACCAGTAATTATTGTGCAACTTATCGTTGCTCATTCTCCTATTTAGGCACTCCTAATTTAGAGACTCCTAAACTTAACTCGTGCTAATTGGTCAAGCAGTTCACGGATCTGTCAGAATAGGTGTGCGCCCATCGTGGTGCCCCTCATGAACCACAAAGAAGTGGACAAAGCCGAACCAGTTGCGGTGACTTGAATCTTCGACAAAGCAGGAGATCGCTGATTTATGCCAAGGATTGAAACCCGAACAGAACCCATGGTCATTAACATGGGACCTCACCACCCTTCAACCCACGGGGTATTGCGGTTGATTGTCACCCTGGATGGGGAAGAAGTGGTGGACTGTGAACCTGTGCTGGGGTATCTGCACCGGGGCATGGAAAAAATTGCTGAAAACCGCACCAATATCATGTATGTTCCCTACGTGAGTCGGTGGGACTATGCAGCCGGGATGTTTAACGAAGCGGTGACGGTGAATGCGCCGGAACAGTTGGCGGATATTGCGGTTCCTAAGCGGGCCAGCTATATCCGGGTGATTATGCTAGAGCTGAACCGGATTGCTAACCACCTGCTGTGGTTAGGCCCATTCTTGGCAGACTTAGGGGCACAAACGCCCTTCTTCTATATCTTCCGGGAACGGGAGATGATTTATGACCTCTGGGAAGCTGCTACGGGCTACCGGATGGTCAATAACAACTACTTCCGGATTGGGGGCGTGGCTGCAGATTTACCCTACGGTTGGGTGGATAAGTGTGAAGATTTCTGCGACTACTTTCTACCGAAGGTGGATGAGTATGAGCGCTTAATCACCAATAACCCACTCTTCCGTCGCCGCGTGGAGGGGATTGGGGTTATTAGTCGGGAAGAAGCCATCAACTGGGGGTTATCTGGCCCCATGCTGCGGGCTTCTGGGGTGAAGTGGGATCTACGAAAGGTGGATCACTACGAGTGCTACGACGATTTTGATTGGGATGTGCAATGGGCCGATGGGGGCGACTGCTTTGCGCGTTACGTAGTACGAGTTGCAGAAATGCGTGAGTCTATCAAGATTATTCGTCAGGCTTTAAAGGGACTACCCGGAGGTTCCTATGAGAACCTAGAAGCGAAACGGATGACGGCGGGGCCTAAATCCGAGTGGAATGATTTTGACTACCAATTTATTGGTAAGAAGATTGCGCCTACCTTCAAAATCCCCAAAGGTGAACACTATGTCCGTGTAGAAAGCGGCAAAGGCGAGCTAGGTATTTACATCATCGGTGATGATAATGTCTTCCCTTGGCGTTGGAAAATCCGGGCTGCGGATTTTAACAATCTGCAAGTGCTACCTTACCTGCTCAAGGGCATGAAGGTAGCTGACATCATGGTGATTCTCGGAAGTATTGACGTGATTATGGGATCGGTCGATAGATAACAGGTGTCGGGTGTCAGGCTGGCCGTGAGCGGAGTCGAACGGTGTCAGGTTGATCCTGGCTTGATCTTTTTGGTTAGGGCGATCGCGGTGGGGCTTTAGGTCTTGCCGCGATCGCTTTCTAACTGCTCAGGCAATTATTTTCAAGGTTTCCAAGGTAAACTTCCCCTAGATACTTATCATCTGGGGGTATTGCATCTAGCGCTTTTACAAACAAAGTCAACGGGAACTTGGATTGCGATCTCAGCCTTTACAACCACCGCCAATCTCCAGGCCCAGTAGCTCATCCAACGAATTCTCCAGGTGTCTCAACCACGGATATTTCAGCTCAGTCCTTCAATAGGGCAAACTCGAACATAGCATCCATGACCAAATTGCTGTAACGCTTACTGCACAAGAACTCTATTGCACGGAGTCTCCATGCAGTAACAAAGTAGACTCTACTTTGATTAATACTTAAAGAGTACCAATCCGAATGAGATAGCAGATGGAGGGGGAT
>JAYKHH010000269.1:0-5965 GCA_035285265.1 Leptolyngbyaceae cyanobacterium
GATGACTTTGAAATCCGTCTCGTCCAACAAGTGGCAAATCATTGTGCGATCGCCCTGCGTCAGTCTCGGTTATATCAAGCTGCCCAGAAGCAGGTAGAAGAACTAGAACGCCTCAATCACCTGAAGGATGATTTTCTGAGTACGGTTTCCCATGAACTTCGTACCCCCATGTCTAGCATCAAGTTGGCCATCCAGATGCTAGAGGTGAACTTGGACATGCTGGGCACCTTGACCAATCAACCTAAAATCACCAACTACCTGCGGATTTTAAAAACGGAATGCCAACGGGAAATTAGTTTGATCAATGATCTGCTCGACTTGGCTCGCCTAGATGTGAAGACTGAGGCTCTAACCCTGAGCCCGATGGATCTTCAACTCTTGATTCCCCAGATCGTAGAACCATTCTTAGAACGTACCTATACTCAACAACAATGTTTGGAAATTCGGGTTCCTGACCATCTACCGACCTTGGTCACGGATGCTTTTTATTTAGAGCGGATCTTGGTGGAGCTACTCAACAATGCCTGTAAATATACCCCTTCTGGAGAAACCATCATCCTATCTGTCCAGGCTGGTGAAAACGAGTTGGAGATCCAGGTGAGTAACTCTGGTGTTGAGATCTCAGCAGAGGAACAAGACCGGATATTTGATAAGTTCTATCGGATTGCTAACAATGATCCCTGGAAGTTTGGCGGAACCGGGTTGGGTTTAGCCCTGGTCAAGAAGTTAGCCGAAGGCTTAGGAGCTACGGTGCAAGTGCAGAGCGGGCAAGGAAAAACCACGTTTGCCCTGAAGTTCTCCCACCTGTAAAGCATCAGATTTACCAATGTAGGGAAATCCCCTTGTAGGGATCCGATCAATTAAGGGCACCCACCAGGGGATGCCCCTACAAGGCTCGAACGGTGACGTTCCACCCCTCCAACATCAGGCAATCGAGTTCAACTTCACCGCGATCGCCTAAATTTTGCTGCATTTTTGTTTAAACAGTTTACTTGTACTATTCTTTATAGTAACTTTGTACTATAAAGAAATCAGTAATCGAGAATTTCAGTTCTTAATTGGTATGAAAGCACCCCAAAACCTCATTCCATCCCTACTCATTCCCCCCCTACCTAGGCAGCGTGATCTGCTGCCATCACCAATCCAGCAGGATCTGCTGTTATCACCTGTTAGCAGAAGGGGGATCCAGTCACCCTTAACGAGTAGCCCTCGGCGACAAATTCAATCCTTGCCCATCCAGTATCAGGAAGCTCAGGCGACCCAACAACGAGTCAGTGAGGGGTTAAAGCGTTTAGAAGCGCAGGCTCAACATATTAATCAGTTGTCAACCGATATCGAGGTGGCTTTATTTGAATTAAAGGAAATCTCGGCGCAGGTACATCGCGAACAAAAAGCCCTCCGCCAATCTGACGGTACAGCGTTTCCAGAGATGGACAAGCCTCCGGTTTATGAGTGTTCAATCGCGACAGTTCCCCAGATTCAGCCTAGAGAAGATGGGTCATTAGTCTTAAATATGCGGCAGATTGACCTCCTCAGGGCTGAACGGGAGGCGGAAATCAATGCTCAGTTCTTGCGTCAACGGGCACATCAAAAACGCTTGATGCCCCTCCAAGATCAGAATCATGCCCAGGAATTCTTAGCGAAAACCGCGAGAGGGGCGATACCTTCGGTCAGCTTTGCTATCGCACCCCCTTTCCGTCGGTGGTTAAAGTCAGTGTTAGATCTGCCCCAGGGCATGTCGGCCAGGGTTAGCGACGGGGTGGTCTGGATTGTAGCAGCAGCAGTCATCCGACTGGGGTTACAAGTGATAGTCAATGCTTATCCTGCCCTATGGATGCCTGCAGTGCTGGTATTAATCACACCTGCCTTGATTGCTACCTATCAAATTACCTTTATGACTCAATCGGGTTTGATTTTGGGCTATCGCCTCTTGTTACTGCTAGTGGGGTTGTTATTGGGAGGCAGGTTCTAGTTGAGAGGGTACCTGAAAAGGGGAGTGTAACGTTGGCTACCCCCTTTGAGGTGCGATAAAACGCTCCTGAGGAGCGAGCCAGCAACTTGGACGGGAGGAGAGATGCAATCTAATCAATCTCAACGCTCAAAATTCACGCCTTTTTTGACCGGCGGTTCGGTATTAGCTGCCTTAGTCTTGCTGATTGACTTACATGGTGGCAGTCACTCGAAACGTATTAGCGAGACTTGTGAAGAGGTCATTCAACCCAAGGCAGTGTTGTCTAGGGCGCAGTTAGCAAAATTGCTAGCAGTCCCAGAACGAGACAAAAAAGCCAAGGTTCAAGCAGTGCTCAAGCAACCCTACTGTCGGTTGCCCAGCTTACAAGTCAGGGCAGGGGTGATGGCGGAACGAGAAGTCTATCCCCTCGCCTTCGATCCGCAAACTTGGCTCGTTATTCTCTACGAAGGTGATGAATATGCAGGATATCGTCTCAGCTCTCGTTAGGGGGGGGCTAATCATAGCCATGGTGTTATTGATTCGCCATGCCATTACCTTCCGTAAACCCAACCGTGAAGCCCCTAGCACTATCCAACTTTCCCAAACTTGGGAGTTACAACCCGGCGATCGCGTGGCAGGTCGTTTGGTGACAGGCAGCTTAGGCGATATTTCCCTAGAGATCAAAGGCAGCAGAGTTTATGTCCCCTTTGATGGCCGGGTGCAGCCCTACCAAGGGAATTGTGTCGTATTTTCCAGCGATGAAGTTCCCGCTTATTTATTCCGTTTGTGTGGGCTGAAGCAGCCCCAGTTAGGAGTGGTGAAGGCAGGCGAGGTCATGGGCGAAGGCAACTATTTGCAGTTTGCCGCCTTGAGAAAACAACCCAATGGCACTTGGTTTTTCGTTGAACCCTCCAGAGACATCCTTGAGCGCACTTTAAAAAAACCCTGAACTCATAACAACACATTCGTAATCACGAACCCACAACCATGAACTACCCGCCCATCTTAGGTGAATCCCCACCCCCATCCAAATCAGCCCATACTTGGGTACCCATCCTTCGAGCTGCTAGCTTGCTAGCGGTAGGACTCGGTATCACTCAGCCCGTCCAAGCTTATGAACTCAATTTTGATTTCCACCTAGCTGGACGTTGGATGAACTCCCTTGCAAACTGGAAAAGCGCTAGTAAAACGCTTAACTTTCAGGGTAAGCAGGTAGCTAAATCTGAGGCTTCTATCCAGTCGCCAGTTTCTCCATCTCCAACATCTCAGACGGCAGAATTAAGCTTTGATCTGCCTCCTGCCTCCAAAGCAAAGCCCACGTCCAAGCAGGCTCGTTTGAAGCTTGGCAAGGGAATTTCCAACTCCCGCCTTTCCGATCAAGAACAGGCTCAATTATTTGCAGGGGGGGCGGCGTCTCTGGTTGCGAGAGCTGTTGGGAGTGCCGAGGGTACTCGCACCCCGGAAGGTCACAGAACCTCAGCCTATTACGGTCATGTTGATCCAGGAAATGGGGTGTGGAATTTGGGTAGTTTTTCCTACCAGCATGGAGCCGAATCACCGGAGGCAGCGGATGCTAAGCAACTCAAGCGCTTACAAAATCAGGCGATCACCCTCCGAGAAAAAGCTAAAGCAAAGGGGATTGAACTCACCCTCCAGGAGGAACTAAATGGGATTGATTTGGCCAATCAAGCTCCAATGGCCGCCCTAGGAATCGATGGGTATATCGATCGCCTAAAACAGGCCCATGAGCGAGGCTTAACTGGATCAGAAGCTGTGATTTGGGCGAGAACGCAATCCTTTATCAGCCCGACAACAGGGACTTGGAATGCCCCAGGCTTAGGGAATACCGCTGAAAGTATTACCTATGATCAGGAACGCCGATTCCGGGCAATTCTGAAGGCCCTAGAAGCCGAGGAACTGCAAGTCACTATTAAGAGCGAGATACCCCTGGCGGATCCCGTGGCTCCCCGTTCCTCGGCTCCCCCCACGGATCCTGTACCTACACCATGGACTGAAACGGCTGCCCTACCCCCCAAACAACCGGAACTTTCCTCCCAGACCGTGGCCCCCGTAGCATCTCCCCCGCCTCAATCCCCTCCCGACCCTGAGGTGTCTGCTAGCCAATCCAGGGGGAGTAGTCAAGCCAGTGTTAATCAATCCAGTTCTAACCAGTCCAGTCTTGGCCAGCCCAGTCTTGGTCAGCCCAGTGCAAGTCCACTCGATGCCCCATCGGTCACAGAACAGGTGATCTTCCAGAATGTGCCTTCTGAAATCACTTCTGGACAGCAACTCCCTCCCTCTCATTCCCCATCGGTCACAGAACAAGTGATCTTCCAGAATGTGCCCTCTGAAATTGCGTCTGGGCAGCAGTCTCCCCCAGATCCTGCTTCACCCGCGATCGCAGAGCAAATTATTCAGCAAGATCTAGCTTCTACTCCATCCTTGGACTCTAACCATGATTTTTTCCAGAATTCAGAGGGCCAGTAGTAGCCAATGGTTTACCCAATTAGGCTGGGTCAGCTCAGAAGTGGTTTTCTGAGCTGACACCCTAAGTCTTCCGGACAGGCTATGCCAACGACGAAGTTTACCCTGAGTAGTTCGACTCCACTCACTGTAAACTGCGTCGAAGGTCTCAGGGCCAGCCTGACACCTGACACCTGCTCTCCTAGGTTCGTTTCCCCATCGCTTTTTGAAAAGCAGGTCGTTCCCCTAGGCGCTGAACATAGGCGGCTACGGAGGGATACTCGCTAAAGTCGAGTTTGAGCATTAAGGGAATGTATGCCAGCAGAGAGCCTACGGCTACATCAGCCATGGTGAATGTGTCACCCAGCAAGAAGGGTTGATGGGTTAATAATTGATTTAAGGGAGCTAGGAGGCGAGGCCATTCCCGCTCTCGCGTTGCTTCGGAAAAAACACCAGGCCCCAGGGTGGCGTTGGCAAAGAGTACCCATTGCCCCAGGATTGCCTTGTGCTCTACAGAGGCAGAGGGATTGCCATACTTCTCACTGAGGTAAAGCAGGATCGCCCCGGATTCCCAAAGCTTTAAGTCGCCATCGGCGATCGCAGGAACTTTGCCCATCGGATTAATAGCTAGGAATTCTGGCTGTAGGTGTTCCCCTGCCTGCATATCTAACAGGACAAATTCGTAGGGAATTTCCAGTTCTTCTAAATACCACTGCACGATTGAGGCACGGCTACGGGCCCCTCCATAGAGTTTCAACATTGATTCCTGCCTGAGTGAACTACCACCCAGATGGTAAACCAGGAACATCCCAGTTTTATACATAGATGCCAGAGCCCCGATACCAAAGCCCCCCTTTTTAAGGGGGGTAGGGGGGATCTCCGGCAGGCTTCCTAGAGATTGCGCTGGGTTCGGGTAGTAGCTTGATTGGTGTTGCTTTGAAGAAAATCAGAGGTGTTTTGGGCTGCTTCCTTAGTACTCTCTACTAAATCCTTACCAGCGGCTTTGAGATTCTCCTGAATATTTTCAGCGGCTTGCTGGGTACCTTGGGTGATATCTTTCCCTGCTTGACGAGTATTTTCCTTGATCTGGTCAGCCGTCTTTTCTAAATCGTCAGCCGCACGATTGGCTTTGCGACCCAAGGTTTTAGAGTCTTGCTTCAGGTTCTTGCCAAATTGATCCAAGTTTTCAGCTTTTTTATCTAGGGTGCGCCGAGTATTCCTTTCTAAGTCATCCCCCATGTCAATGACATTGCGTTCGGTCTTCTCTTGAAGGCGCTTTGCCTTTAGCTCGCTGGCTCTGGTTCTGGTGCGAGGGTCAATGTCGCTATACCCGTTTATGCCCCCTTCATAGGGTTGAGCTTTATGACCTGGAATTCCTTGCTCTGGGCCGCTCGTTGTCGTTCTTGCTTGCACGCGATCGCCCCCACAAGCGGTTGCAGAGAAGAGCAAGATTCCAGCAAATAAAACAGGGAGTACACGACTTAAATAAATGTTTTTGAAAACGGAAATCAATCTTTTCATCAAAGTCTCCTTGATCATGTTGGTGAGCCT
>JAYKHH010000270.1:0-6747 GCA_035285265.1 Leptolyngbyaceae cyanobacterium
CAAGCTGGGGTTTTGGGTGGAGAAGTGAAAGACTTGCTGCTATTAGATGTCACCCCCCTATCCCTCGGAATTGAAACTTTAGGAGAGGTGTTCACCAAAATTATTGAACGGAATACCACGATTCCAACGAGTAAGTCTCAGTCATTTTCCACAGCTACCGACGGGCAGACCTCTGTTGAGATCCATGCGTTGCAGGGTGAGCGCGCCATGGCAAAAGATAATAAGAGTTTAGGTCGATTTGAGCTAACTGGAATTCCCCCCGCCCCTCGTGGCATTCCCCAAATTGAGGTTGTGTTTGATATTGATGCCAATGGCATTCTCAAGGTTTCTGCCCGTGATAAAGGAACAGGCCGAGAGCAGAGCATCCGGATCACCAATACCGGTGGGTTAAATGAGAATGAAGTGGAACGCATGCGTCAGGCAGCGGAAATCTATGCAGAACAAGATCGCCAGCGTAAAGAGCTGATAGAACTCAAAAATCAAGCGGATAGTTTATTCTATAGTTACGAGTGTACGTTGAGAGACAATGGCGAATTTATTAGTCCAGACCTTAAAGCTCAAGCCAGTGAGCAAGCTGCCGAACTCCGAGCTGCGATCGCAGTTGTTCCCTTTAATATAGAAAATATCACTCAACGAATTGCAGCTTTCCAGCAAGTGCTCTACACCCTGGGAGCCTCTGTCTATGAACAAGCTAGCCGGGGTGATACTCGGTCAACGTTCTCGCAACAGACTACTGCAGCGCCCCAGGATACTCATCCATCGCAGCCTACTGTGGAAGAACCTGAGATTGAAGATGCTACAGTAACTGCTGATTACGAGGCAATTGATTAGTTCCTATCCCTTATTCCCCGAAGCAGTGCTCTATGGCTCGTGATTTTTATGAAATTTTGGGTGTCTCCCGTGACGCAGATAAAGAGGAGTTGAAGCGTGCTTATCGTCGCCTAGCACGTAAGTACCACCCGGATGTGAATAAAGAAGATGGGGCTGAAGAGCGATTCAAAGAAATTAATCGCGCCTATGAAGTCCTGTCTGAACCGGAGGTGCGGGCTCGTTACGACCGCTTTGGTGAAGCAGGCGTCAGTGGGGCCGCAGCGGGAGCAGCGGGCTACCAAGACCTAGGCGACATGGGTGGTTTCGCTGATATTTTTGAGAGTTTCTTTAGTGGCTTTTCGGGGGGTGTGGGTCAGCAAACCACCCGTAGACGAGGTGGCCCAACCCGTGGAGACGACCTACGGTTAGATCTGAAGCTAGAGTTCCGCGAAGCTATTTTTGGGGGCGAAAAAGAAATTCGCATTGCCCATTTAGAAAGCTGTGCCACCTGTTCAGGTACAGGTGCTAAACCCGGAACTCGGCCTCGAACCTGTTCCACCTGTAGCGGCTCAGGACAGGTGCGTCGAGCGACCCGGACTCCCTTTGGCAGTTTCACTCAAGTCTCTGTCTGTCCAACCTGTAATGGGACAGGGCAGATGATTGAAGATAAGTGCGAAGTTTGCAATGGCAATGGTCAGAAACAGGAAACTAAAAAGCTAAAAATTACGATCCCCGCTGGTGTGGATAATGGCACCCGACTCCGAGTTTCTAATGAAGGGGATGCAGGGCAACGGAATGGCCCGCCCGGAGATCTTTACGTCTATCTCTTTGTCAATGAAGATCCGGAATTTAAGCGTGATGGCATCAATATTCTGTCTGAGATCAAGATCAGCTATTTGCAGGCAATTTTAGGCTCTCGGATTGAGATTAATACGGTGGATGGACCCTCAGAATTAATTATTCCCCCTGGAACGCAACCGAATACGGTACTGACGCTTGAGAATCGAGGAGTTCCCCGTTTGGGTAACCCTGTCAGTCGTGGCGACCATTTAATTACAGTCTCGATTGATATCCCCACCCGAATTACCACTGAAGAGCGAGAACTCCTGGAAAAGTTGGCTAAGATTAAAGGCGATCGCATTGGCAAAGGTGGTATTGAAGGATTTCTAGGGGGTCTTTTTCGAGGATGAACCATCCAAGCGCAGCCCTGACCCCTGATCAGCCGGATGCTAAGTTGGATCTGCGGGGTACCCCCTGTCCAATTAACTTTGTGCGTACAAAACTTCGCTTAGAGCAAATGGCACCCGGAGCCTTGCTAGAGGTTTGGCTTGATCCCGGAGAACCCATTGAGCAGGTGCCTGATAGCTTGGCAATGGAGGGCTATGGCATTGAGCAGATTCAGGACTGCACTGGCTTTTTCTCCTTGAAGGTTCGATGCCCTGCGATGTCCGCATGACCTATTTTGAGGCAGGTGATCAGCTACCTTTCTCTGAGCTCCCCTTGCTTGGCACTGTGCTTGCAGTTCAGGCAAACTATTATCGAGTCCAGTTAGACCTCTCTGATTTGACCGAGGGGCTGCCGCTAACTTTCCTGCTCTGCACTCGCCGTGCCCGTCTCAAAAAAATTGGGCAGCAGGTGATGGTAGGGGATCGAGTTAAAGTTGAAGAACCAGATTGGGCAGGGGGCAGAGGGGCGATCGCTCAAGTCTTCACTCGCCAATCCGCTTTGGATCGTCCCCCCATTGCTAATGTGGATCAGATTCTACTGGTATTTGCCCTGGCTGAACCGATTCTAGATCCCTATCAACTGAGTCAGTTTTTGGTTAAAGCAGAGATGATCAATGTAGACGTCACTCTCTGCCTGAACAAGAGTGATCAGGTGAGTCTAGAGCAGCAGTTGCAATGGCAAACTCGGTTACAGCAGTGGGGATATGATCCCATCTTGATCAGTGTGACGACAGGCAGCGGGTTATCCTACCTAGAATCTCGCTTAAACAAAAAGACTACTGTAGTTTGTGGCCCCTCAGGGGTTGGCAAATCCAGCTTAATTAATTTCTTGATTCCCAACCTGGATCTGCGGGTCGGGGCCGTTTCGGGTAAATTGGAACGAGGTCGCCATACCACTCGGCATGTCGAGTTATTTGAACTGCCTACGGGTGGATTTTTAGCAGACACACCTGGCTTCAATCAGCCTTCTCTAGAGTGTGAGCCTGAAGCGTTAGCTGATTATTTTCCAGAAGCTCGCCAACGTTTAGCAGTGGCGTCTTGTCAATTCAGCAACTGTCTGCACCGCGATGAGCCGAATTGTGTTGTGCGGGGAGACTGGGAGCGATATGGGCATTATTTAGCATTTCTGGAAACAGTAGAGGCAAGAACAGCCCAGCTTCATCAGCAATCAAATCCAGAGTCTAGTTTGAAGGTGAAAAGCAAGCATAAAGGGGAATCCCAGTATGAACCTAAGCTAGAGACTAAAAAGTACCGTCGCTCTTCTCGTCGAACCCAACAACAAGCATTACAGCAGTTATATCAAGATGTGGAGGGTTGATAGGAGACGATCAACCGTGGCTCGGATATAGTATTCTTGTACCAGGTATGGGGTTTTTGAGGGTATTCCTTCCATGAAGTTGATCCGGTATTTACTGACCCTGACTACAGGGGGGCTGCTCTTTGTAGCCTTCCTGATTTTGATTGGCATTTGGCACTCCGGGGGGCGCTTTTGGGAAGCCATAGGCACACTTCTGTATGCATCTCCTCCCCCACCTCAGGTGGATGTGCGATCGCTGATTATTCAGCAAGTTCGAGGGGCTAGTGAGCTCACTACAGCGGTTCTAACCATGGAAGCTGTGGTTCCTACCAGTCAAGACCGTACCATTGGTGAGTGGGTGGTGGGGACGACGAAGTTGCTTTACATTGCCTACGGTGAAGTCCGAGCTGGTGTTGATCTGAGTCAAATCAAAACTGCGGACGTACAAGTCACGGATAATTCCATCCAAATTCGTCTGCCGCCACCCCGTATCCTAGATAGCAAACTTGATCTCAATCGTTCCACAGTATACGATTACAACCGAGGTTTCTGGGATTTAGGGCCAGATGTCGCGCCAAATTTACAAACCCTGGCTCAGCAAGCTGCGCTTCAGAAAATCGTAGGGGCTGCTTGCACTAACCAATTATTGGAAAAAGCCAATGATCGGGCAAAACTTGTGGTGGGTCAACTTTTGGGGTTATCCACAGAGAAACCTGTCACCATTGAAACCCAGCCCCCATCCCCTGGTACTTGCCCCACCGTGGCTCAGGTGCCCGCTGAACTAAAATCGCAACAGTGATGGAAGAATAAAACCTAGGGCGATCGCACCGAGACTTAAGCACAAAGACCAAAATCGGTGATAGCTATGAACCGTCCATTTTGTCTCGCAGTCCATGCGAATTAAATCAATCCAGGGCACCATGCCCCGCCGAAACCAACCCAAGGTTGTCACAGGTTGCCTAATAAATCCCTCGGCTTGAGTCATGCCGAATAGGAAGTTCCCCAATTTGCCAAATCGAGAACAGTAGTGTAAGTAAACCATTCCCGTTTCGTCCTGCATCTTTAGATCTGCCCCAAATTTATATCCTGGGTTGGCCCGACCGATGATCGTACCGCTGAGTTGAACCGGTTGCCCCCGTAAAGGACTGGCATAGGGGTTTGACATTAAAGTTAATACATCAGTAGTTGAGACGCGCTGATAGTCAGGGTACATCAGGATGGTTTTCACTAATGTTCCGCCCCCAAAACCAATCAGAGCTAAGGATAAAGGCACCAAAATCTTCACAGTGCCAATCATCATTAACGTGATCCCAACCAGCAACCCTAACCAAAAGCCAATCCACTCAATTTTATAAATAATTAAGTCCGTGACGAAACTGCCATAAAGTCGCTTTTTATTCAGCGTGCGGCTTTCTCGAATCACCCGGCTCATATCAAATTCTGTATCTAGCCCTAATTGCTCAGCATAGGTACTCAATGCTCGAACTCGCTTGCCAGTGAGGGGATGGGTAGAAGTCAACTCCATCCACCAAGCCCAAGGATTGCAGAAATCCCAGAGAAATACCCTACCAATTTTTTGAGGTTCTGAGGCAACCCGGTAGGCTGTTCCCGCAGCAGTCGCCGCCGTGGGGTCACTAATACCTAGGGCGCGGGTTCCTTGCATGAGCTTACTGGGTTCTTGAGTCCGCTGTCCTTGCTCCACAATGCCATAGGCAATTTTAACTAACGCTCTCGATAGGGCATTAGGATTGCCAGTCGTTTCGGCGGCAAAGTGATCGGCGTAGTATTCCCGTGTCCGAGATAAGAACAACAGCAGATACTCCCCTACGACATAGAAGATATAAGTTGTGAGAGCAGCGGTTTCTAAACTATCTTTGATCTTTTTGTTTCCTGCTTTTTCGCCTATCTCCTTAGCAGACACATAAATTAAGTAGATAATCTGCACCAGTGTGGAGGCAAGGGTCATGACAGCAAAATCCCAATGGACGATATGCCCTAATTCATGGGCATAGACCGTAGCGATCTCGTCGTCATCTAAGTAAGTAAAGAGTCCGCGACTCACCACTAAGCGGGCACTATTCGGCAGTGACCCATAGGTGAAAGCAGTAGGATTTTGATCCTCAATGATGCCAAGGCGTGGTTCTTTTAGTTTTTTGTCTTGGCAAACTTGCTGAATGACTCTGACGGCTTCAGGACTGTAACGTTTAATTTCTGATAGGGATACCCAACGGGTGGCGTAGAGCCAACCTTGCATAAAATCCATCAGCAACGGAGATAAGAAAAAAACAACTGTATTAAAAACCAGGGTAACTCCAATGGAAATTAAGAGTCCCTGGATGGGATTAATGCCGTCGATGCTTAATAAGAAGCTGAGGGAAGCAATCAATACCATTCCCACTAAAAGGGAGAGGGTGACCCCAGAGGCTAGGGATAGATTTGCCGCCACCTCTCTCATTGCCAACTTCACCCCGATCGCTGCTGCTCGTCCTGCCTTGGGAATCACTTTGGGAGGTCCTACAGGTTTCGTTCCAGTCTTTAGGACTGAGGGTTGCTCTGCTCCCGCTGTGGGAGATGGATTCGATGGGGAGAGTTCGGGTTCAGGAGCATCCTTGGGTAATAGGGAACCTAAAAATTGCTTGGCCCAAGTTTCGACGCTAGGCTTTTCACTAAGGGTTAATTGCCGACAGAGGGCGATCGCTGGCTCAATCTGCCCATTCCCCTTGTAAGCCTTGACTAAGGCCATCTGGGCTTTAGAGTAATCCCGTGTGCTAGAGTCTGCCCGCCGACAATAGTCTTCTAGAAGTTGAACGGCCTCTGCATATCGCTCTTTTTTTAAAGCTTTATTGCCACTGTCCAATAATTCAGCAGCTTCCTTCGGGGACAAGGGCGATTGATTGACTGGTTCTGCTTCTGCTTCTGCTTCTAGTTCTGCTTCTGGCTCAGAGACCGGAACTGCAACAGGTTGTTCAGCCATAGGTGATGGAGATGGCTGAGATGCAGGGGGTACAATGGGTTCAGATTCTTGAGTTTGAAGGGAGGGAGTGGCAGGAGGTGTTGCTAGAAATTTTAACGCCTGCTGCCCCCATACCTGCGCCTGTGGATTTTGACTAGCAGCTAGGCTGTGACAGAGGGGGAGCGCTAAATCTAATCGTCCAGTTTTTTGATATGCCTTAGCCATCCCAATCTGGGCTTGCAGGTAATCTTGGGCTTGGGGATCGCTACAAGATTGGCAAAAGGTTTCCAATTGCGCGATCGCTTCCAAATATCGCCCTTGTTTCAAAGACTCTAATCCAGCTTGGAGTAATCCAGAGGCAGATGGCATAGTAAGGCTCCTAAGAAACCAAAGAACTGGGGATTAAAAGTACCAAAAATGACGATCAATTGGCCAAATAAAACAATCCAGTTCTAACACCC
>JAYKHH010000271.1:0-4436 GCA_035285265.1 Leptolyngbyaceae cyanobacterium
ATAGCTTTCCCCCACCGTCAGTAGCTGAATGAGTTTATCCCACTCGTATTCACTTTTTTTGGTACGGTCTTCTAGGAACTGACAATAGCCTTCTAGGGTAGCAAGCTTGAGGGCTTCCATCCGCTGATTAATCTTAACGTAGAGATTATTTAGATCAGGCTCTCGAATATTCCAGCCCATCCGTTGGGTAATCAGTTGAATTAAGGCTTGATAAGCGGGATGGCTCATGGATAGTTGCTAACAAATCAAGATTTTTTGCTAATTAAAGAAACTTCACGATCCGCCAAGGCTGCCTGGTTGCGGATTAAATTCTGCACACTCACCAAGGCTTTATTCAACTCATAGGCTTTACGTTCCGGGTGTTGGAGGTAAGCCCGTTGCTCCTCTTCAATCATGGCGACATCCTGACGCACCAGACCATCCAGTAACTTCTGAGCCGCCCCGAATAAACTATCCTTCACCCATCGACGGAAGGGGACAGGTAACTTATGCAGTCGCCAGAAGGCATTTAAGGACGTGAAGTGGATCAGATAGGCGCGGGTCTGGGTGGGGCTAATGGGAGAGAACAAACAGTAAATTTTAAAGTCCGAGCCTAGGGTTGAAGCCCAGTTGGGGTAAATATAACTAACATCTAGGGGTTCCGGGTGCAGACGGCGGAGAGAAGGGAAAAAGAGTTGGGAAATTGACCAGATCTTGTCGATTTTGTAATAACTCTGAGCCTGATAATGGGCATCTACCCGTCCTGCATCTTCATCCAGGCTTTCCAGGGCGGCTTCAGCCCAGGCTTGATAGTCTTGGTGCAAATGCCCATGGTACATATCCATCAAGTTTTCAATTAAGTAGGAATAGTGGGCTGCACACTCAATCACCGAAACTGTGGCAATGTAATTGAGATGATCCCACTCCGGTAAACCCATCGGGGTTACGTGCTCTGCCAAGGCCGGATCGCCCGGAAACACCCAAATAAATCCATCTTTCTCTTGGACTGGATAGGTGCGAATCTGGCAAGTCGGCAACTTCTGATTCGCGGCTAGGTAGGGGACAACCGCACAATCCCCTGCTGCATCCATGCGCCAACCGTGGTAGGCACATTCCAGTTGATCCTCCACGACAGCCCCGTGGCTGAGTTTCACAAACCGATGGGGGCAACGGTCTTCCAAGGCGTGGACTTGACCTTGGCTATCGCGATAGAGGGCGATCGCCTGCTCCCAAAGGGTGACCCCTAAGGGTTGGGACTGCACCTCACTACTCCGAGCGACCCCATACCAATGATTGGGATTAATCCCTACCTGACGCACATCGAAAGACATCTGTAGCCCCTTTATAGCCCCTTCAAAACACCCTCTGGATTAACAGTCAGCAGAGGACGGCGTTGCACCCCTTCTTCGTGGAGTATGGCATTAGCAGCCAACAACCCACTACTAACTGCTCGTTCCATCAAACCACAGGGAAAGGGCATCTTGACCCAATCCCCTGCAAACAACAGATTCGGCACCCCTGAGCTAGTTTCTGGACGGTTGGCATAGCTATGGGGCGGATACCCCGAAAAGTTCTTTTGATTCACGAGTTCCCGGTGCAGGATGGTTGCTTGTTGCAGGGTGGGGACAATTTCGTACAACTCCTGCTCAAAGGTAGTTAACAGTGCTTCCTGGGTCGGAAATTCCTTTTCTTTGTAGCAGTAGGCGTGTAATTCCACTACACTGCCTCCCGTGGCTTTCGCCCAAGCAATATATTGCTCTTGAATCCGGTGATAGAGGGTAATACTATCCGTCAGCCGATAACCCGATAGGGAGGTGAAGTCACTGTGCTCCCACTCAAAGTTGCGGTCAAACCAAAAACGGGCGACGGCAAAGGGATCGGCGATCGCCAATTCCCCAACTTGTTGCTGAACCGTAGAATTTACATCCCCCGTCATTTGGGTGAACATGCGGTGCATCCCTGGCACATCGGCGGCCAAGATAATATAATCCGCTGTCAGGGTAGTTTCTGCGGGTTGGATCGATGGATCCGTTGTACTGGCTTGCCCCACCAATTCCAGTTGAGATTGACGGCGTTGCACAATCTTCAGCTTCGGTAAATCCCGTTTGGCTGGCCCTCGAATTACCCGGCCCTCTGGGTCAAAGGCGGCCCCATGGCAGGGACAATGGAACTCCCCATTGGCTGCGGGTTGTACGGTACAACCCTGGTGGGTGCAGGTGAGAGAAAGGGCAGTCTTAGCACCCGGAGCCACGGCAAACAGGGCATCCTCTGCTTTATAAAACTGGTAGGAATCGGCTGCGGGCGAGGTTGACGCTGAGGGGGAAGTCGTTGCTTCCACCCAAAATGGCACTGAGTTCCCGGCATTACCCTGCTGATAGGTCAGGGATTGGATTTGTCCCTGCTGCCAGTGGAGAGTGCTGATCGTGGCTTCGGTAACGATGGTGCCGCCCTTGGCTGCGATCGCCTTCGCAATCGGTTGTACCAGGCTTGTACCCATATCCTGACGGGTGCCGTTGAAGGCCAACCCCTCTGGATTGCCAAAAAAGTAGAAGTGGAAAAACTGCATTAACTCCCCAGCGCTGAGCACATCCGGGGCATTCAAACTGGATTTTGCAAAGGGTAAGAAGTAGAGGTCATAGAGTCCGTGGGGAAACTCGTCAGCAATCCATTCCGTGACCGATAGATGGTCTAACCGCTGGAAACTGGTCTTGGCTTGAAACCCAGTAATGGCTCGAAAGACTTGCCAGTGTTCAAACTTAGTTAAGTTCAAACCCCACCGCAGACGATTGGGGGAGGCGATCGCCAAATCCACAATATTCCAAGGAAACGCAGAGCGACTCGGACGAAACACTTCTGGTTTGTACTGATCCCGATATACCACCGCATAGGAATTTAAGGAGCGGAAATTATCGGTCAAGGCTAGCTCTTTAACCAGACTGTTGAGATTGTAGTACTGAGGAAAGAATCCATGAAAGCCATGCTCCATCATGAAGGTTTCATCGCCCACCTGGATCGGCCAACTGGCAATCTTCCCGCCTAGTTGCGTCGATCGTTCCAACAGGGTGACCTGCACCCCCCGTTGACTGAGTTCGTAGGCAGCCGCTAAGCCTGCTAACCCACCCCCAACAACCACGACGTGCAAAGGCTTGTCCACCCGATGGGGTAGCTGTAGCTTATCCCGTTGAAATACGGTGGGTTGAGGTTTGGAAAACCGAGAATAACCCAGTGCTCCTCCTACCGTTCCGACTCCAAACATTTTGAGCAGTGTGCGTCGAGAAACCGTAGGCCAGAGATTAGAATTTGTTGATTGACTCATGGACTGGTGCTTACTTTAACCGAAACCCTATTATTAGCCAAGGATTTAAAACTTAACGCATTTTCCAGCAATAATTAAGATTCTTGAAGTGATTGGCGCGACTCTGTTCCCTCTCCCACCAAACCCTCCCTCCCGATGAAGTACTGGCGTGAAACCCTGGCCGTTGCCCAGCGGATTTTGATTGAACTCCTTAGGCGCAGGCGTAGCCTAATATTTTGGGGTATTTTCCCCGTTTCAATCTTGCTGCTCAACGGATTTATTTTGGCAGAAAGAGCCAAGTTGACGACGGCCCAAGCCTTTGAGCAAGCCGCTCCTGCCACCCTAGTGGGAGCAGCCCTATTTTTTAGTTGTCTAGGGGGAAGTGTAGCAACCGTTGTAGCCGAACGAGAACAACAAACCCTGAAACGGTTGTTTATTTCTCCCCTCAGCGGCACTGCCTATTTCCTCGGTATTTTTGTGGCTCATAGTGCGATTGGATTAGGGCAGACGCTTTTGGTCTATGCGATCGCCACCAGTTTAGGAGCCCAATTCCAGGGGTCTGTATTACTAGCAGGGCTAATTATTTTACTTAGCATCATTGCCTACGTGGGTGTTGGCTTTTTACTGGGGACTCAGTTTGCCCGCCGCACCGAAGATGTGAATGCGTTGGTGGCAGCATTTGGGGTACCGTTGTTAATCCTAGGAGGTGCCTTTCTCCCGGTTTCGCTATTCCCCGATCGCCTGCTGAGACTGGCAAAATTCAACCCGATTTATCACATGAATCTAGCCCTCTCCGGTGTAGCTGCCGATGGAGAAGGCTTGACGGGGATCGCAACGCATTTCTGGTTTTTAGTCGGATTCGCTATTTTGATGGTAGTTGGAGGATGGCTATCCTACCGTCGGATGTTGAGTGTCGAAAGAAGGTTATAGCTGGCTTTGATGCCTGGAAGTCTTTGATCTAAGAACTTGTTTGAAAAGTTCTGATCTTCATTCCGATAGCCTTCCTAGCCCCCCTAGCCCCCCAATTCTGGGGGGGATCGGATTCAAAGTCCCCCAGTATTGGGGGATTGAGGGGGCGAATGCAGAGGGTAGAGACGGTTCAAACAGCTTCTAAGCCATTGGATAGGCTTTGTGGTTTGAGATTCATCTAGATTACCCAGAA
>JAYKHH010000272.1:0-4812 GCA_035285265.1 Leptolyngbyaceae cyanobacterium
GTAGCGTTTCTTGCTCCAACAGGTGAGCATGGGCTAGGGCAATTCCGACTTGAGCGGCTAATGCCTCCAGTAATTCAATCTCATCCTCACTCCAAGATCGGGGCGTATCGCATTGATACAGACCAATGACACCATTGGGTTCTCCTTGATAGGAGGTGCGAATCGCTAGCAAGGATTTTAAATTTACGAGACGATCCTGAAAAACGATCCCTGGGAGCAAGGGGTCGGTATTCACATCAGGAGCAGCGATCGCCCGATCTTGCGTCAAGACTTGGGCAAGGTAAGGGGTATTCAGGATGGGAATGGGCAACTGCAGGAGCGAATCATAACCGGGCAGTCGATACTCAGCCACCAGCGGAATCTGAGGCGTAGGTGTAGTGATGTAGGAATGGATTAAACAATAGCTGACGCAAAATGCCTGACCGATTTGTGTAGCCGTGGTCTGAAAAATCTGCTTTGTATCTAGGCTTTGCCGAATTTCTTGGGTGATTTGCTTGAGCAAAAAAGCATGATTAACTTGCCGTTGTAGCGCCGCTTCAGTTTGTTGCCGTTTAGTGATATCTCGTATCACAATCAGCACTTGATGATCGAGTAGGGGCGAGAGTCTCGCTTCAAAGCCTTTTTCTACAGCTTGAACCGATAAGGTGGACTCGATACATACTAGACTTTGGGTCGCTAGGGCTTTCTGCACGGCGGTCTGAAGTTGACTGGCAGTTTGAGGTGGAAAAACCTCCTGTAGCGATTTCCCCAGGATAGTAGGGAAGGGGATGCACCACGCATGGGCATGAGCAGGCTGGCAATCTAGGACGATCCCGTCAAGGTTGACGCGGAAATAGAAATCAGGCAATGCTTGCAAAGTTGCTTGCAGTTCACCCAAGGTTGGAGCGAATCCGTTCACTGCTGGGGTCGGAAGACTTTCCTCAGGTTCTAGGGGTTTAGGAACCTGCAATTTCTTGACTCTCTGTTTTGCCATCCTAGACTCCAGCTTTGCCCCCACACAACCTCACAGGGTCACTCCTGAATCCCATTGTGGCAACCATCCCCCAAAATGTTTGTGATTGCCAGCACCCATTCATGAATTCAGTCTCCCAGGTGCTGTTTTCAGGTAGTACAACAGATGGCATTCAGGAAGCCCACCATTCAATCTGAAGGTGATAAGATTATCTCCCATCTGCTTGATTAACCCTAATTGATTGAGGGGATAGCACGCAGAATCTGGAAAAAACGATTAATTCGTGGCAGTATTGCTGCACATCAGGTCTGAATATGTTTTGATACTATGCATAGTATCTAGTGCATAAACTAGTATCTAGTGCATAGTATCTAGTGCATAAATTTAAGAGCGCATAGGATTCAGCAAAAGCGGAGAAGTCTTAATGGATCTTGGTCAGGATCAGAAACGATGCGTAGAAAGCCTGGTCTGGGCTACTCAGCAGTTACAGGCTAAAGCCGATCTAACTCAACTTTCCAAGATAGCTGAGCTGATCATTCAAACTATGACCGGGCCTTGGCGCTACTTCCATACGCCAGAGCATATCTTTGAGGTGGGCTGCGGTGGAGATGCGATTGAAGTCCTAGCAGCTTTATTCCACGATCTCGTCTACGTACAAGTCGATCAGGGGGTTAGTGTCAACATTAGCAGCTACATCTCTGCTTTTGTGAAGGAAGTAGATGGCCAGCTTGTCATTCGGGATCAGGATGAACTTCCGCAGGATGCGATGTTTCAGATGGTGGCGCAAATATTTGGCTTTGTGCCCAGCCAAGCTTTATCTCCCACTGCAGGGCAAAACGAGTTTTTGAGTGCAGTCATTGCGGTAAAGTGCATGGAATCTTTCCTGGCTCCTAATCTGCTCGCTCAAATTACCGCTTGCATCGAAGCAACCATCCCGTTCCGTGCCAAGTTACCCTCAGGCATCAGCGTTAACCAGCGATTACACCACCGCCTGATCGAGGTTAGTAAAGAATTTAACTTGGGGTTTACGGAGTCAGAGCTGATTGAGATAGTCAAGCGATCGGTGCGATTAGCCAATCGGGATGTCGAGAACTTTGCTGACACGAGCTCTGCTCATTTCCTAGATAATACGTGGAATCTCTTGCCTGAAACCAACCACGATCTCGCCAACAAAAATTCTTACACCGTGCATGGATATCGCCAATCTATGCAGAAGATGGAAGGTTTTATGAATTTCTTGAAGCCAGAACTGGTTTTCCAGCAGTTTCAGGATGAGCCCAATGACAGTACATACCAAGGGTTACTGGATCGCACTAAAAAGAATATAGAGGTTGCCAAGCTTTACCTGGGCACAAAGTTGACCTCTATTGCTGTGATTGAAGCCCTGTCCCGCAGAATTGGCAAGGATATTCCCCTGTCAACCATGATGGGAGAATTACCATCCTTAGAAGTTTCGGCGGCTCAATTAGAGAATTTTCTTCCGGAACTCACTAACGTCCATTACCCTGATGTTGAGTTAGAAAAGGAAGTTCTCAATCTACTAGAGAATGGACGCAACCAACATTCGTCTTACGATATTAAAAACTCACCTGTTGCCACGTTTATTGTTAAATCCATTGGCTTTGCTGAGGTACGGAATTTGATCCAGCGATCCAAGGAATTTTTTCAAGGCACGTTATCAGCAGAAGATTTTCTGGCTAGCTGCAATCCTGAGATTGTACAAGCTGTCAAGAATGGAGTTTTAGAGCTATTTGAAATCCGCAAAGCAGCTTTGCGTCGATAAGGCAGCAAGGAAGGATTCATGTATCAATCTTGGGTCAAGTTAGTTAAGGGGCTTGGGATCAAGCCATTCCTAGTCCTGGGGCTTACTGCTGTCCCATGGTTCGTGATCGCCCCTTTGAGCCACATTCCTGGACGAGCGGCTACTGAGGTAGTTCAGGGACATGAGCAGGCACCAACCCTCAATCCCCAAACCTTCTATCGGCAAGGTAACGAGTTCTATAAACAAGGTAAATTTAAGCAGGCGATCGCTGCCTACCAGCAAGCGATTCGACTCAATCCCAAGTATGCTGAGGCGTATGTAGGTTTGGGTAATGCTCTGGATGACAGTGGTTCTCCCTATGCAGCCATCACGGCCTACAATCGGGCAATCAGCCTAGAACCTAACGATGCAATCATCTATTACAACTTGGGAATCACCCAGTATCGCCTTGGCAAGTATCAAGCCGCCGCCACAGCCTTCAAAAAAACCGTTGAACTGGATCCACGATTTGTCCGAGCCTATACCAACTTGGGTAATGCGTTAGATGATCTGGGTGAATTTGAGGCGGCTGTTCAAGCTTATCAACAGGCTCTGGCACTTGATCCTGATAGTGCAGGAACTTATTTCAACTTGGGTATTGCCTTCAGTCGGCAGCCTGATCGTCGAAGTGATGCGATCGCTGCCTTTCAGAAAGCCAGGGAACTTTACAAAATCATTGGTAATCCTCCAGTTGTAAGTCGGATTGATGAAATTTTACAGCGGATGACGAAATAGTAAACGTAGATCGTTCAACCTAATGGAGAGGGGCATGGGGACTGCCAGCTTTTGCTTCATTCCAGCATTACAATGGGTTCCCTGAATCCAAAATTTAGAGTAATCTAGCCTCAATCCTTAAATAAATGTTTCGTACTCTCCAAACTTTATGCGAATTTTAGTAACTGGTGGTGCGGGGTTCGTTGGTTCTCATTTGATTGATCGCCTAATGACCGCAGGAAACGAGGTAATTTGCCTCGATAACTTTTACACAGGGCATAAGCGGAATGTATTGCAATGGCTGAATCATCCCCATTTTGAGCTGATTCGCCATGACATTACCCAGCCCATTCAGCTAGAGGTCGATCAAATTTATCATCTAGCCTGTCCTGCTTCCCCCCAACATTATCAGTACAATCCCGTAAAAACGATTAAGACTAATGTGATGGGAACCCTGAATATGCTGGGTCTCGCTAAGCGGATTAAAGCACGATTTTTGCTAGCTTCCACCTCTGAAGTGTATGGCGATCCAGATGTGCATCCCCAAACCGAAGACTATCGAGGTAATGTTAACCCGATTGGAATTCGGAGCTGTTATGACGAAGGCAAACGAGTTGCTGAAACCTTGTCTTTCGACTATCACCGTCAAAATGATGTGGATATCCGGGTGGCTCGTATCTTCAACACCTATGGGCCTCGGATGCTAGAAAATGATGGGCGCGTAGTGAGTAATTTTATCGCCCAGGCTTTACGCAATTTACCGCTCACGGTGTATGGCAGTGGTTCCCAAACCCGCAGCTTTTGCTATGTCTCTGATTTGGTGGATGGGTTGATTCGCTTAATGAACGGTAAACATACTGGCCCTGTCAATTTAGGCAATCCAGGGGAATACACGATCTTAGAGCTTGCCCAGGCTGTTAAACAAATGGTGAATCCGGAGTTAGACATTAAGTTTGAACCCCTACCCCAGGATGACCCCCGCCGCCGTCAACCTGATATTACCCGTGCTCAGACCTGGTTAGGCTGGCAACCTACCATTGCTTTGGAAGAAGGTTTGCAGTTAACGATTGAGGATTTCCGCACCCGAATTAATAGTGCAGAGTCCCATCTAACCCCTGCACAGCCAATGGCGTAGTTTTCTGGTTTGTCTTGGAAATTTAAAGTAAGTGGCTTGAAGTTGGTATAGGGCTGCCACTTTACCTGCAAAGCTGACGCGGGAAAGATAGGGATTAAGCCCTTGGGCTAGACAAAGGGCGGTCATAACTTCAGCTAACCAACTACGCCAGTTTTGGAATAACTGGGATCACTGATTATTGTTTATTGGGAGACTTTTGGTCCTATGCGT
>JAYKHH010000273.1:0-3236 GCA_035285265.1 Leptolyngbyaceae cyanobacterium
CGCAAACAAAATCTTCTGGTTTTTGGCCCCACCCAAGCTGGGGCGCAAATCGAGGCGAGTAAGGTTTGGGCAAAAGACCTCATGGCAGAAGCGGGCATTCCCACGGCTCAGGCAGCGGTGTTTACAGAGGCTACAGCCGCTAAAGCCTATGTGGAGTCTCAGGGTGCGCCGATTGTAGTCAAAGCCGATGGGTTGGCAGCGGGTAAGGGCGTTACGGTTGCCACTACGATTGAGCAAGCTCACGCTGCTATTGATGCGGCCTTTCAAGGCGAGTTTGGGGCTGCGGGTGAACGAGTGGTGATTGAAGAATGCATGATCGGAGAGGAAGTCTCTGTTCTTGCTTTAACTGACGGTCTGACCATTCGTCCCTTAGTACCGGCCCAAGACCATAAGCGCATCGGAGATGGGGATATAGGAGCCAATACAGGTGGTATGGGAGCCTATGCCCCCGCCCCGATCGCTACCCCAGCTTTAATGTCTCGCATTCAACAAGAGGTTTTAGAACCTGCGATCGCCGCCCTCCGCCAACGGAACATCGACTATCGAGGTATTCTCTATGCAGGCTTGATGATTACGCCCGAAGGTGACCCAAAGGTTGTCGAGTTCAACTGTCGTTTTGGGGATCCAGAAACCCAAGTCGTTCTGCCCCTGCTAGAAACGCCCTTAATTGACCTATTACTTGCCTGTGCTCAACAACGCCTTGCAGAAGCTCCTCCCCTGATCTGGAAATCGGGGGCTGCTGCCTGTGTCGTGATGGCGGCGGGAGGCTATCCAGCGGCTTATCAAAAAGGTGACGAAATTACTGGAATTGACCAGGCTGAGCAGTCCGGGGCGGTGGTATTTCATGCCGGAACTCAATTAAAAGATCTGGGTACTTCAAAACAGGTGGTCACCGATGGGGGCCGCGTTTTGGGCGTAACTGCCGTGGGAGATAGCTTTGAGGGGGCGATCGCCCAAGCCTATCATGCCGTTAGTCAGATTCAGTTTAAAGATCTGTACTACCGTCGAGATATTGGCTATCGAGTGCTTCAGCAGACCTAGCATTCGTGATCGTCACAGCTCACACTCCCATCCGGATCCATAAATGGCCCCTATCCAATAAAGGTGACGACGGTTGAAGTCAGTTAACTGTGAATGCATGGGTGCGAACCTTTGACCGGATTTTGTGAAGTAATGTATCCTTGGTCGGGCAAGAGAACGTACCACATCCAGTTCTCCTCCGTATTATTCAGACAAATAGGACTATCAATCATTCTTTACTTGCACAGTCCGAAAATTAAGTTAGGCTGGCTTCTAAAGGGTGCTGATTCTTACCATTAGCGCTCACTCAATCTCTCTCATTCTTAGCTCTCTCTAGACGTATGCCCACCGTATTTTGGCTCATTGCAGGGGTGCTGCTTTGTCTGGTTGAACTGGTCGTTCCAACGGCGTTTACAGCTTCCGTTATGGGAGTGAGCGCATTAATAGTGGGGGCAATCTCTCTGGTTTTGCCCCAAGCAGCTCTGCAGATTGCCCTGTGGATGGGGCTGTCGATGCTGCTAATCTTCTTAGTCCAGCGCTTTGTCCCGAAAACCAAAGCAGGAAAAATTCAGGATGCCATAGAAGCGCAAACCCTGACAGAGATTTTGCCGGGTCAAACGGGTCGAGTTCGTTATGAAGGCAACTCCTGGCGGGCGCGCTGTGCAGATGACCACCTAGCGATCGCCCCTGACCAAAAAGTTTATGTCGTCAGACGTGAAGGCACTACCTTGGTGGTACTTCCAGAACATATTGTCCATTTAGAACCGTGATCTGGGTTCATCCTGACTTGAAAGTTGGCAATATCAAGTTTGTATTACAAACCTGGTACTACAAACCTGGATGCTGACAAGATATTGCATTCTCAACTATTTTTTTCATTATCTGGAGGCTCACAATGGGAACGTTTTTCTCCCTTGCATTTCTAGCGCTCATGGGATCGCTGCTCTCAGGTTTTAGAACGGTTAGCCAAGGCAATGAAGCATTGGTTGAAAGTTTAGGTAAATACAGTGGCAAAAAGCTAAAACCGGGACTCAACTACCTCACCCCTGTGATTGAACGAGTGGTCTATCAGGAAACCATTCGAGAAAAGGTTTTAGATGTTCCCCCCCAGCAATGCATTACCCGTGACAACGTTTCAATCACAGCGGATGCAGTGGTCTACTGGCGGATTGTAGACATGGAGAAAGCCTACTACAAAGTCGAGAATCTCAAGTCAGCGATGACCAACCTGGTGCTCACCCAAATCCGGGCTGAACTGGGCCAACTGGAACTTGATGAAACCTTCACCGCACGCACCAAAATCAATGAAATGTTACTGAGGGAGTTGGATGAAGCAACTGACCCTTGGGGGGTAAAAGTAACTCGTGTAGAACTGCGAGATATTGTGCCTTCCAAAGCCGTGCAAGACTCGATGGAATTGCAGATGGCTGCTGAGCGACGCAAGCGGGCCGCGATTCTCACCTCTGAAGGCGAGAGGGAAGCGGCAGTTAACAGTGCTAGAGGCGCAGCAGAAGCTCAAGTGCTCAATGCAGAATCTAGCCAAAAGTCAGCGATTCTCCAAGCTGAGGGTGAACAAAAGACTATCATCCTTAAAGCTCAGGCAGAACGCCAACAACGGGTACTGAAAGCCCAAGGGGCAGCAGAAGCCGTGCAGATTCTCAGTAAGGTACTTCAGTCTGATCCCCACGCCCGTGAAGCTATGCAATTTTTACTTGCCCAAAACTATATGGATATGGGAACCACTATTGGCAACAGCGACAGCAGCAAGGTGATGTTTATGGATCCCCGTACCATTCCCGCCACCTTAGAAGGGATGAAATCTCTGGTCGGAGATACCCCCAAGTAGACCACAGCGTCAATGAAGCGACCCTGGGTAAGGGCATGGCGATGCCATGCCCTTACCGAACGGAATTCACGGCTCAATTTCCCGTGGTGAGAATTTCCCCCTTTTTCATCGGTCGTTTCGACCCAATGAACCCTGGGGTTGATCGCCTTCCACGTCATCTTGGCAGCCCAGTGGACTACGGTTGTGACCGAATCCAGAACCGTCCCATGCCAGAAGTTTTCGATTAAAGAAACTCTCGTCCGCCTAGGTAGGGTCGCAATACTTCCGGTAGGCGGATCGTGCCATCGGATTGCTGATAGTTTTCAAGGACAGCAGCCATGGTGCGACCGACTGCCAATCCGGAGCCATTTAGCGTATGGACAAACTGAGT
>JAYKHH010000274.1:0-15467 GCA_035285265.1 Leptolyngbyaceae cyanobacterium
GCAAAAATTGCGTGATTTTAGAAAACTCTACTTCGTTAAACGAAAATCCAGTATCTTTCAAGCTCAGGTTAAATAAGCTATCTGCTTTCCGCCGCTTTTCGATAAGCGTACGAACTTGGTCAGACACTTGATCCGCCTTGTATACTTCTTCCAAGGGATTATTTTTGGGACGATTAATAATTCCATCGTCTGAAATTGCTACGATCCAATCTATTGGCATGACTCCAAAGTGAGTCTGTAGTCCTAAAACTTTCCTCAGAAGATTCTCAACATGATCTTCTAGGTATTTTTTTAGAAACTCGGCTTGTCTCTTGGCTTGTTGAATTGGCGAGGGTATACCCTGGCAAGTGTCATTAAAACAGCGCTTCCATTCTCCGTATTCGTTCACCTCAACACGAGTTGTAACACTTTTACTCTCAATGATAATCATGCCGTAGCGATGAATAACCAGATGATCAATTTGGGCGGCATCATCTTGCTTCTCTAGACGCAGATTGTTAAACACAGCCACCTTTTGATCATCTCCGAAAGCACGCTTCAGGTAGAAAGCCATTGTTTCTTCAGCATTTCGCCCTGCCTGAGCAAATTTACCAGTTCCCGTGAAATCACCCAGTTCTTTGATAATCACTTTTGACCTCTCATCTCACCCGCAGTTTCAATATTTTTAATGCTAATAGGAAATATATAAAACACATGAACTCCACTGAGTAGCACTTGCAAGAAGCCATCAAAAATGGCTGATTTCCTAGGATATCTGTGTATCGATAAATTCCCCTGCTGTTTGACTATCTAAGGGTTTTGAGAAAAAGAAACCTTGCCCAGCATCACACCTGAGGGCTTTTAGTTGAGCTAATTGGGTGGAGGTTTCCACCCCCTCTGCAATCACACTCATACCTAAATTCCAGGCAAGGTTAACAATTGTCCGTACCAGTTCTAACTTCTCACCGTCGATATCAATTCGGTTGATAAACGATCGATCAATTTTTAACGTGTCAAGAGGTAGGCAGTGCAGATAGCTTAAGGAAGAGTAACCCGTCCCGAAGTCATCAATCGATAACCGCATTCCTAGCGATCGCAGTTTCTGAAGAGTCTCCATCACCGCCGTTGCATTCTCTAAAATCACACTCTCAGTAATTTCTATCGTTAAATAGCGACCTTCCATCTGAGTTTCTTGCAGAATTGCTTGAATATTTTCAATTAAAGTAGGTTGAGAGAAATGCTTCCCAGATAAATTAACGCTCACGGAGAAGGATCTGTAACTAGGAAACTGTTGTCGCCAAGCCTGCATTTGCTGGCAAGCTTGCCGCAAGATCCAATAGCTGAGGGGGATAATCAGCCCCGTCTCTTCTGCCACTGGAATAAACTCTGCTGGGGAAACCAAACCATGTTCAGGGTGCCGCCATCGAACCAGAGCTTCAAAACCGAGCAGTTTTCCCTGACTGAGCGCCATGATGGGCTGGTAGTGGAGATAAAACTCTTGATGCTCAATCGCCCGCCGTAAATCATTCTCCAGATTCAGAGACATGACTGCCCGTTTATGCATGGCTTCGGTAAAGGTCTCGTAGCGAGCTTTACCACCTGTCTTGGCACGATACATCGCGGTATCCGCATGGCGGATCAAATCCTTTGTCTGCTTGTCTGGATCACTAAAAGCAATCCCAATGCTGGCTGTGGTAAAGACTTCCTGATCGTTAAGCTGAAAAGGTTGTTGAAAGTTAGTTAAAATTTGCTCGGCAATCTGGATCGCATCCGGGGTGTCCGTAATTTTAGCGATCAGGATGGCAAATTCATCTGCTTCTAGGCGAGCTAAGGTATCTTGAGGGCTTAAGACAGTTTTTAAACGATGGGCGATCGCGATTAACAAGTGATCTCCAAATTCATGTCCCAAACTGTCATTGATCCCCTTAAACCGATCTACATCTAGTAACATCACCGCAAAGCGATGCTCCGGAAAGGTTTGGGCTTTTTCCACAGACTGCTGCAGTCGAGCTTCAAACGCTGCTCGATTGGGTAACCCTGTGAGCAAATCATGAGACATTTCGTACAGGATTTTTTCTTCAGTCTGCTTGCGCTTGGTAATATCAGTCTGGGATCCAGCCAGTCGATAGGGATGGTGATCCGGATCCCGAATTGCAGATCCTCGGCTTAGCATCCAGTGATAGGTACCATCTTGATGCAACATCCGAAACTCAAACTCAAAGTGGGGCGTTAAACCTTCTAGATGATCGGCGAGGGTGATCCATAATCCCTCAATATCTTCAGGGTGTACGCGCTGAAACCAGTGATCAATCGTCTCCATTTCCTCATCCTGAAGACCTAGCAGTGACTTCCAGCGCTCAGAAAAATATACAGCTTGGGTTTTCAGATTCCAATCCCATAGACCATCATTGGCACCTTGGGCTGCTAAAGCATAACGCTCTTCACTTTCATGTAAGGCGGATTGAGTCCACAAACGTTCCTCTTCCACACTAAGGGCTGCAACCAGAATCCCCATAATGCGCTGATCAACTTCATTTGGAGCAAAGTCAGTTTGAAAAACCGCACACAGGAAGCCGCAGGTAGCCCCCCTAGATTTCACCGCCTGACCCATATAGGTTTTGAGGCCATAGGCCATGACATTCGGGTCACTCTGGGCATAGGATGTTTGAGCTAAATCCGGAACCACCCAAAGTTCACTACTGCCGTGCTGAATCCCATCCAAGCAAAGATACCCCTCTGATATGCCTACTGCAGGGTAACCTGGAGGGGTTTGCCATTCTTCAATCGAGCATAATAATCCCCGTTCAAGCCGATTGTAAAGGGCACAAGTTGCTCCTAAAAGCTTTCCACATAGGTGGATCAGCCGATTCATATTTTCAGTGGGATCAGTACCAAAGCTTAAAAACACCTCATTAATACTCGCCCAGCTTCTCTCCAAACGCCTTCGGCCAGTAATATCACTGACGATGACCAAAACTTCATCTTCACCATTCACCACGACACGAGCTTCTTGATCTCGAAGTTCCTGATTGACTAAGATTTGATACTCAAAGGTTTGAGGCTGCTGGGTAGTGAGCGCTTGCTCTATAAAATACATGCGTTGCCGAGCAAGAGACGGTGGTAAGGAGTCTTGAACCTTAGCACCAATGATCTGATCAGCGGGGACGGCCAAATCCTCGTGGTTATCTGCCTTAAAGTCTAAGTAGGTACCATCTCGATGGATCCGAAAGATCAGATCGGGAATAGCATTGAGCAGGGCCTGGTTTTTTGCTTTACTGGTCTGTAATTCCTGTTCTCTTTTTTTGCGTTCAGTGAGATCCCTCGCTAGACAGACAATTCCTTGAACTTGCTGCTGGTGATCCCACATTAGAGAACCCAAAAAGGATACAGGGATGCGATCGCCTGCCTTGGTCACATAGTTGGTTTCAACTTTGCCAATAAAACCCTGCTTAAAAAGTTTTTCAAACTCGAAATCCGTGTCTTCAGAAAATAGGATATGGATTTTTTGATTGATTAGCTCTTCTTCCTGATATCCCAACAGCTTCAATGTTGCTTGGTTAACCTTGGTGATTTTTCTATTTACATTAATTACAACCAATAAATCCAGGATTGAATTTAGGATGTCATCCAAATAGGACTGAGATACGCTGGTGATACTCAGATCATCCATCATTTGGTTGAAAGCAGTTGCCAAAATGCCAAACTCATCTTGAGCAATAAGGTCAATTCTTGTACCTAGACCATCTTTCCCAGCCTTGGCGACAGACTTTGTTAATTTAACTAACGGGGTGGAGATGGAATGGGAAATTAATAGACTCAAACAAATTGCTAATCCTGTAGTTGAAATAATTGAACCTATAATTAGCCTATTAGCATTAGTTATGGAGGTCTGGATCTCAGTAATCTGCCGTTTTAGTTCCTGGTCAATTGCTGCTTGATAGGATCTGAGCAAGGGAAATAGCTTGGCATTGAAGTAGGGCTCCAGGGTACTATCTAAAAAATCACTAGATTCTGCAGGATTAGATAGGCTTAGTTGGAGATACTGGCGAACTAATATATTGTAGGAAGACAGATTTGAACCCAGTTCATCTAAAATAACCAGCTTATTTATTTCTTCATGATTGCCTTGTTTAATTAAACCCTCAGTTTTTTGCTTAATATTCGCTACTTGCAACTTTACTTTCTCGAGCTCATCATTAATTCTTTTTGTTTTAATTTGACTGGAATTTTGCTGATCCTTAGAATCTTGTTTATCTTCCAGTTGACCCTTAGGGCCTTGTTTTGCTTCTAGTAATATTTCGCGAGAAATCATCTGAATGATTTGCAGGCTAGCATTGATCTCGGCTGATTTTGCCTCTTTTGTAGTATTGCTGCTAATTTGTAGGGCATTGCGGCTGATATCTAGGTTTTCTAGAACTGAGATCACCCCGACAATGCCAATTAAAAATGAGATACCTAGAAATCCTGTTATTAATTTGTAATATATCTTCATCTTTCCATGCCCCTGAATTGACCGCTAGAGTGAGTCAAACGCAATACTTCGCCAGGTTTATATGCTTCAGAAATTATTTAGGCATTGGTTGCTGCCCAGAATTATTTGGTATCAGAATATGGCCTACTCAATATCAGAAAAAGTCTGCGAAGCAGAATTTAGACAAAAACAAAATCTGTATGTTCTGTATCTACTTTTTAGTTTTGAGGTACTCCATAGGAGTAGCTCAAGGCCCTGTAATTCACAGTGCTAGTTTGAACTTAACGCAAGATTGCAAAAAGTTCATGGGGAGAATTAAGGACTTTTGTGAAGTTCTTTTGTGAACTTTTCTTGAGGCATTATTGCGCTTGCAGTGTGGAGGCAAACAGTTGCTTGACCTGTTCCCACGCAGCGGCGGCGGCTTCTGGGTGATAGTTGGCACGGCGATCGCAAAAGAAGCCGTGCTCAGCTCCCTCGTAACGGAACACCTGATGGGGAACTTGGTGGTGTTTCAACTCAGCTTCAATTTGGTCTATTTGCTCTGGGGGAATGCTGGGGTCTGCGTTGCCGAAAAAAGCATAGAGGGTGCCCTGAATTTCTGGGGTGCGGCTGAGGGTGGGGGCACCCCCTCCAGGTGTAAAGGTGGCAATGCCAGCGCCATAGAAAGCGGCAGTAGCTTGGATATCGGGAAGGGTAGCTGCTAAGAAAGCTACATGCCCTCCGAAGCAAAAGCCGATACAGCCCACGGCCTTGGGGTTCGCTTGGGGCAAACCTTGGGCATAGGAAATTGCTGCTTGGATATCGCTCAAGAGTTCTGTGGCTTGGGTTTGATCTTTATAATGCCGACCCAGTTGTAGGTTTTCAGGGGTGTAGCCCGTCTCAAAGTTGGGAGCGGTGCGTTGAAAAAGGGCAGGGGCGATCGCTACATATCCTTCCCTAGCGATACGTTCCGTTACATCCCGGATATGAGCATTCACTCCAAATACTTCCTGTAATACAACCACAATAGGAAACTTTGCTGCTCCTGTCGGAACTGCTACATAGGTTGGAATATTGAGAGTTTGATTCGGAACCTGGACTGTCTGAGCTTGAATGGTGAGGTTTGTCATGGGGCAGATGGGATCCTAGGGACTTTTCAGCAGATGTGAAATTTTCGACTCCTATAACTCAGTTCAAGACTTTATCTGTCTACTATGGAGGATGAGACTGAAGGTTACGGGGTGCTGTTCATATCTATTTGAGACTACCAATCACCCCCTATCTTGTGATCAATCAACCCACTTGGAAATCTATCTATCCAACTATAGAAGCAGCGATGGTCGAATTAGACTCGACTGATACGCTACTTCGGAAAGTGGCCGCCGCGATCGCCGCCGCTTATCAGACGGAGTGCTGGATTTGGATTAACCTAGAGCCAGAAGCTCCAGAACTGATCAAGGTCTACGGCCCTACAGAAGATACCCCCCTTCAGGAATCTTCTTATGACACTGCCCCTGCATGGCTCAAGCAGCAATGTCAGTATCCCCAAGTTATTTTACTTTCTGATGGCAATTTAATTCTGCCTGCTTGGAGTTCTAGCCATCTCAGGTGTGTTTTGCAGTTGCATCGGGCTGACCTATCGGTTCATGCCTGGAGTCCAGAGGAGATCGCAGGGCTAGAAATCGTCTGTAGCCAGATGATACTAGCCCTGGATGCTCTGTATTGGCGGCAGCGGTTAGAGGCTGCTCGACAGCAAGCAGCTCTGGTGGGGCGGATTGTGCGCCTGCTGAATTCCAGCCTCAACTCCCATGAAGTGATGGAACGGATTGTGGCGGAGCTAGGACAGGGATTAAAGAGTGCCCGCACCCTGTTAATCAATCTTCGGGAGCATCCAGCCCCGATCTTGGCAGTGTGGGATCAACCGGATCAACCGTTACGCCCCCTAGCGCAGTTTCAAATTGAGCGGGGGCTATGGCTGAATGTGATTGAAATGTTTTTGCAAGGTTCAGTTTCCTATTTGGAAATGAGTCAAGGAAATACTGACCCCATGGGATGTTGGTTGCAAGCGATGGGGGCGACCCATGCTCTGGCGATGCCCCTATCGGTTCAACAGGAGTTTTTTGGAGTTATCTTACTTTTATCGAGCCAAGCCGATCGCACCTATAGCTTAGATGAGTTACGCACCATTCAACAGGTGGCGGATCAGGCGGCGATCGCCTTAAGCAATGCCGAACATTACCAAACTCTATGGTCGCGACAGGAAACCCTCAGACGGCAAAACACCACCCTCCAACTAGAAGTCATCCATGACCCCCTGACGCAACTTTTGAATCGGCGATCGCTAGAGCAGGAATTAGCAAAACTGAGCACTGCGATCGCCGCAGCAGATCCATCTACCTTCAGCGTCATTGTGCTGGATTTAGATCACTTTAAGCTGATTAACGATACCTATGGGCATTTAGTGGGTGATGAAGTGCTGCAAATTATCGCGCAACGCCTGGAAAATCAACTGCGAGGCGGTCTGTCCTCAGCCTATCGCTATGGTGGAGAGGAATTTATCATTATCCTAGCTACGGTTCCCCTAGAGAAAGCCATGGAAGTGGCAGAGCGTTTACGCACGACGATCAATTCAGATCTGTTTCGGACTACGGCAGGATTGCTGAGCATTACAGCCAGTTTTGGGGTTGCCCAACAACACCCTAACCAAGACCAGAATGCTTGGGGAGTTGTACATCGAGCGGATCAGGCTTTGTATGAAGCTAAGCGCCAAGGTCGCGATCGCGTGGTCGGATTCTAAGTCGTCATCTCGGTAGGGACGCAAGCGTTGCGCCCCCTTGAAAACCCCAGAAAGGACGCAAGCGTTGCGATCCTAAGCAATAACTACCTTACGCGATGTGCATCTTTCAGTTCTATGTCCCCCTTTTTTCTAGCGGAGCGGCCCGCAGGGCGGGGATTGAGGGGGATCTCTTCTAGAATGACTCGGAGGAGATCCCCCCTACCCCCGCGCTGACGCGCCGCTGCGCTAGAAAAAAGGGGGGCTAGAAATAGTGGCACATCGCGTTACTTTTAGAAAAATCTCCTAGGTGGCAACAGGTTCTCTTTCCAGCATCAGCTTAGTCCGCTTAACCACTTCAGGCACCGAAACTGGATAGTTACCTGTAAAGCAAGCAGAACAAAAATTATTGGGGGCTTCTCCCGTTGCTAGCAGCATACTATCCCAGCTTAGATAGGCCAGAGAGTCTACTCCAATCTGTTCGGCAATTTCTGCCACAGACTTGGTGGCTGCAATTAGTTGGTCTTGATTGTCCGTGTCAATCCCATAAAAACAAGGATGGGTAACGGGGGGAGAGGAAATCCGCATATGCACCTCAGTCGCTCCAGCGTCCCGCAGAGCCTTGACGATTTTGCGACTGGTAGTACCTCGAACAATCGAATCATCCACCAACACAATTCGTTTACCAGCCAATACATCTTTTAGGGGATTGAGCTTCATCCGAATACCAGACTCGCGCATGGCTTGGGTCGGCTGAATAAAGGTACGACCCACATAACGGTTTTTAATCAGTCCCTCAGCGTAGGGAATACCAGACGCTTGGGCATACCCGATCGCTGCAGGCACCCCCGAATCCGGCACGGCGATGACAATATCGGCCTTGGCAGGAGATTCCTGAGCCAGATACCGCCCAATTTGTAACCGATAGCTGTAAAGACTTTCATTGCTCATCATGCTATCGGGTCTAGCAAAGTAAATCATCTCGAAGATACAGAGCTTGCGCTGGGGCTGTTGAGTCCAGTGGAAGGAAGCTAAACCCTCCTCCGTAATCCAAACCAGTTCGCCAGGTTCGACATCCCTTAAAAACGTCGCCCCAATAATATCTAAACCACAGGTTTCGGAGGCCAACACATAGCGAGCAGGAGCCGTGGGACTTTCTTGCAACACCCCAATCACCAAGGGCCGAATCCCATTCGGGTCACGAGCCCCAATCAACCCCTGGGGAGTCCCGATCACTAAACTATAGGCACCCTGACAGCGGTAAAAAGCGCTAATGGCTCCTTCTAGCCAATCTTTACCGGCGTTAATCCCCTCTACCATTGCAAAGGCAATTAGCTCTGAATCCGTTGTGGTCATTAAGGGGTGGTTCCGTTCGAGCAATTCCTCTCGCAGACTGACCGCATTCACCAAATTACCGTTATGCGCTAAGGCTAAAGGGCCTAAGCGAGTATTCAGGACAGCGGGTTGGGCGTTCACGACCCGACTAGACCCTGTGGTGGAGTAACGGTTATGTCCTACGGCCAAATCACCGGGTAGTTGGCTTAAAATCGACTGACTGAATACTTGAGACACCAACCCCATATCTTTATGGAGATGAACCTGATCTCCTTCAAAGGTAGCGATCCCTGCCGATTCTTGACCTCGGTGTTGTAAGGCATAGAGACCAAAATAGGTCATCTTCGCAACATCTTCACCAGGAGCATAAACTCCAAATACCCCACAAGCTTCTTCCGGCTTATCGGCTCTATCGCTGGTTTCTGCACCCAGGTCAGAGAGAGATAAATCTTGCGGGTCAAGGATTGGGGAGTCGTGATCGTCAAGGTGATGGGGCATCATGCTACAGATTTCTCCTAGGAGGATGTAGGGGATCGGTGGAATGGAAAGATATCGCTAATTATTTCAATCTATTAGCAATGTTTCTTACGATCTCTTAATAATCGCACTAATTGTACTCAATTGGATGGATGACCAGACAAACATCCTGTCTAAAGTACTACACCTACACGTTCACGGTTCAGAAAAATCAACTAGGGGCTGTCCTCCTTATAGATTGCAGATGCTTTGACCGTGGGGGCAGCCCCTAGCTTGTGCCTTTGGGACGGGCGCGGGAGCGCTCATCCCTTGCAACTTCTACGATGGATGGATGACGCGCCCTAAGCATTGAGCCGTCGTTCAATGGCTTGGTGCCAGCGATCGCTGATATCTGCCATGCTAGCGTCGATTACAGGGAAATTGTCAGCCGTCAAGACTCGCAAAGGGGAGTTCCTTGCTCCAACCTGTCCTAAGAGTTGCCAAGTTCCACCCAATTGCTCGTCCAGATAAGACTCCCAGACCTTGACCTGTTCGGGGGGCACTGAGACAAGGATACGCGCTCCCCCTTCCCCAAACAGGAGCGTGTCCCAACGGAGTTCTGGATCGGAAACTTGTTCAGGGGTGAGATCGAGGTGAATCTCTGCCCCCCGCTGACCACTGATGCAGGCTTCAGCTAGGGCGATCGCGATCCCCCCTTCTGCACAATCATGGGCTGAGCGAATCCAGCCTTGCCGAATCCCCTCGCGACAGACTGCCTGTACCCGTCGCTCTAAATCAAAGTCTACGATGGGGGGAATCCCGGCAACGGTCTTGTGAATGCTTGCCAAGTACTCCGAGCCTCCTAAGGTAACCTGGGGAGACAGGGAGGCATCTAGGCGAACGCCTAGCAAGTAAATCCCATCTCCCTGATTGCGCCAACCTTGACCCGCAATCTGCCCTAGGTCGGGAATTAGCCCCACCATACCCACCACCGGGGTGGGATAGATGGGTTGGGGATTCCCGGCTGCATCCAGGGTTTCATTGTAGAGGGACACATTGCCCCCGGTGACGGGGGTTTGGAATTCGCGGCAAGCTTCTGCCAAGCCTCGACAGGCTTCTGCCAATTGCCAATAGCCAATCGGCTTTTCGGGGCTACCAAAGTTCAAGTTATCCGTGACCGCCAAGGGATCGGCACCCACACAACTCAGGTTACGGGCCGCCTCCGCTACCGCTGCCTTAGCACCTTCGTAGGGATGGAGATAAACATAGCGGGCGTTACAATCGACCGTCGCGGCAACTCCTCGCCGAGCGAGAACCGGATCACTGTTCACCGGACGCACTCTAACGATCGCTGCATCGGCACCACCGGGCATGACGACAGTATTGTTCTGCACCTGATGGTCATACTGGCGATAAACCCAGCGTTTGCTAGCGATCGTCGGGGTATCTAAGAGGGTTAGGAGAATCTGATTCCAGGATTGGTTCCCCGATGCCAGCTCAATCCCCTGGGCGGTGCTAGGAGGAAGGCGATCGCTGCTCCAGTCCCAAGCGGTTTGAGCATAGGCAGGAGGTTCCGCCATTAATTCTCGATGATAAATGGGAGTATTATCTGCCAAGGCAGTGGCAGGAATTTCAGCGGCAACCGCTCCCTGAAAGAGAATCCGCACAATCGGCTCCGCAATCACGGTGCCTGCCACCACGGCTTGTAGCCCCCAGCGATGGAAAATCTCGATTAATTCTGGCTCTCGGCCCTTGTGAGCAACAAACAACATGCGCTCCTGAGACTCAGACAAGAGATACTCATAGGGAACCATTCCCGTTTCCCGTACAGGAATTTGATCTAAATCAAACTCAACTCCTACACCCCCTTTGGCGGCCATTTCCGAGGTGGAGCAGGTGATTCCGGCGGCTCCCATATCTTGGGCAGCAACCACAGCTCCCGTTTTAAAAGCTTCTAGACAGGCTTCAATGAGAGATTTTTCCAGAAACGGATCGCCCACCTGTACGGCTGGGCGATCGGCTTCGGATTCATCACTCAATTCTGCACTGGCAAAACTGGCTCCCCCCATCCCATCTCGTCCTGTCGTAGATCCCACATAGAGAACTGGGTTGCCAATGCCCGTGGCACCCGACTTGACAATCTCCGGGGTTTCCATTAACCCCAACGCCATCACATTAACCAGGGGATTATCGGCATAGGCGGGGTCAAAGTAAACTTCTCCGCCAATGGTGGGCACTCCCACACAATTGCCATAATGGGAAATCCCGGATACTACGCCACTGAAAAGTCTGCGAGTGTGGGCTTCCTCTAGGGAACCAAATCGCAGGGAATTCAGGACTGCAATGGGCCTAGCGCCCATCGTAAAAATATCTCGTAGAATCCCCCCCACTCCGGTAGCTGCTCCCTGGAAGGGTTCGACGGCGGAGGGGTGATTGTGGGATTCAATCTTGAAGGCAAGGTGGAGACCGTCTCCCAGATCTACAACCCCTGCATTTTCTCCGGGGCCGACGAGAATCCGCTCTCCCGTCGTTGGGAATTGCTTGAGCAAAGGGCGTGAATTCTTGTAGCAACAATGCTCAGACCACATCACCCCAAACATTCCTAGTTCGGCTTTGCTCGGATGCCGCCCCAACCGACCCACAATTTCTTCGTACTCTTCAGGTTTTAAGCGCTCAGCAGCAATTTCTTCGGCAGAAAAGGGAGAGTTGGGAACTAGAGACATAGGTAGGGAGAGACAAACGAGAACAAGCTTGATCTTATTACTTGCACGACCGAACTTGGGAAGCAGATCCTAGCCATGTCAGAGGGTGTAGGAGCACAAAGGTTCCACCCTCATCGGTGGAGACTCAGAGGGCGCAAGCATTACACCCCTACAACAGTCAATTCTTCTGAGGGAATGCCCTAAGCAATCAGGATGGAAGAATCCATCTCTAACTTCTGTTGCCAAACTTGACCATCTAGAGCCATTTGCTCAATCAGGCTAGCGAGACGGAGTGCTTTGAGAGCTTGTTCTCCACCGACAGAAGGTTGATTCCCCCCGCGCACACAACTGACAAAGTGTTCTAGTTCAGCATGGAGGGGTTCAATATTGCTGGTATAAACCTTCTCAATCAATCCATCTTGGCGGTAAAGGACCTGGCCGTAATCCGTCATACAATTGGCAGTAATTTGCCGATGAATCAAAATTTCATTCTTGAGGAAGTTGGCTTCTGTCAGCGAGTTCTTACAATGGGCGGCAATCCGACGGATCTTACGGTGGGTGACTTTGCTAGCGGTGAGGGTGGCAACAATCCCATTGGCGAACCCCAGGGTTGCTGTGACATAGTCTAAATAACCAGAATTAGCAGAAGCACGACTGCCACTAGCAGTTAGTTTCACCACGGAAGAACCAGCTAGTTCTAGCAATAAATCAATATCATGAATCATTAAATCTAGAACGACTGAGACATCATTGGCTCGATCGGAATAAGGACTCATGCGATGAGCTTCGAGAGCCAATAGCTCCTCGGTTTTGAGCACCTTGCTGAGTTCTTGAAAGGCTGGATTAAAGCGTTCAATGTGCCCAACTTGCAAGATACAGTTAGATTCAGCAGCAGCATTGACGAGGGACTCAGCTTCAACAATACTGGCAGCGATCGGTTTTTCAATTAAGACATGCACCCCGGATTGCAGGCAGGTCATACCAACGGCATGATGGAGACGGGTCGGAACAGCAACGCAAACCGCATCCACATGGCTCAGTAGGTCGCGATAGTCTTCAAAAAAGCGCACCCGATATTTGCTAGCTGTATCGATTCCTCGTTCAACATTTGCATCTGCAACTCCCACCAACTTGACATCTTTTAACAGACTCAGTACACGGGTATGATGTTGCCCCATGTTGCCAACTCCGATGACACCGACTCGAATCGGTTCAGGTTGGTTTCGCTGGGAATTAGCACTTGAAAACGCCCCTGGTAAATTATCCTGCATTTCTTATATCCTCCTCCACCATCATTCAACTGGTCAGCGGTAGCATTTCAGTTCATCCAGATACTATCACGACGGCTCTATTTATGAAGAAGTTCTAAGTTCAATTGAGGTTCCTCAACATTCAAAGAGATCGGTACTACTGAATCGGCGTATTTTGTAGAGGGCATAGGATGGCCATACCCCACCCGCCCTCAGTTCTACCTAGTTCATAACAACCGACTGCAACACCCTAAAAACCTGTCAAAAGAACTCCTGCAAGGAGGTTGCCATTGAAAAAGCCTCCCCCTTACTGTCCTATCCTGTGGTAGGGCTTCGCCTATAAAAAGGGAGCAATGCCTAAATGTAAGGACGCTATTCTTCCTCAATGCTTTCATCGCAACTCCTAATTTGATGGATTTGGAGATGGTGCAACCGGGGGCCTTCCGCAGAAATGACAGTGAATTCAATATTTTTGTAAGTCAGGGTTTCGCCAAGGGTAGGAATACGCTGGAATTGGAACAATAAAAAGCCTCCTAAGGTTTGATACTCGTCCATCAGAGGTATATCTAGATTTAATTGTTCATTCACTGCTTCTACATCCATCTGAGCTTGTACTAACCAGGTTTGCTCGTCTAGGCTTTGCACCTCTAGTTCTTCAGCATTTTCGATGGAATGGACGGTGCCAATAATTTCAGCTACGACATCTTTCAGCGTGACTAATCCAGCGGTGCCTCCAAACTCGTCTACCACTAGCACCATTTGTTGCCGAGTCTGTTGCATAAGGGAGAGAAGCTCGCTCAAGGGCATGTACTCGGGTACAAATTGAGCGGGACGAATCCAGGGTTGAATAGGAGTGTGGGGTGATAAAATTCCTTGCGCTAAAGGTAAAGCTAATTCTTTAAAATAAATTACGCCTTGGATTTCATCGAGGGATTCCCCGATCACGGGGTAGCGGGAATGTTTAGACTCAGCGACTTCATCCAGCAGCATTTGGAAGGTCGCATCATTGGCGATCGCACTCATACTGGTACGAGGTACCATCACGGCTGCAGCCGTGACATCCCCAAACTCAAACACATTGTTGAGCAGTTCTCTGGCTTCTGCCTCTAGACCGGTGGATTCCGTAGAGGTTTGAATAATCATCTGTAATTCCTCTGCGGTGACTTGGTCATACCAACTGTGCCCAGTGTATTGGATGCCTAAAAGCTTCAGCAGCCAACGAGTGGATTGATTCAGGATCCAAATTAAGGGCTTGAGGAAGCGCGCGATCGCTAAACTGGGTGGCCCTAAAAATCGAGCCAATTGCTCTGCATAAATTAGCGCTACAGACTTGGGGCAAAGTTCTCCCAAGACAATCTGCAGGTAGGCAATCAGGATAAAAGCAATGGGAACCGAAAGGGAATGGGCGATCGCCTGCGTGAAGGACTTGGGCAACGGAAGCTGACTCACCCAAGTAGCCAAGGCAACGGCCATGGTCTTTTCACCCATCCATCCCAAGGCTAAGCTAGAGCAAGTAATACCCAGTTGAGCAGTGGAAAGAAGACGATCAATCGTACGCTGCAAGCTCTGTACAGTTTTGGCTTGTAGGTCTCCTGCGCTGACTAACTGATTGATGCGCGATCGCCGAACAGAAACAACAGAAAATTCAGCCGCAACGAAAAATGCATTAATGGCGATCAGCAGTAGTACTGATAACAGACGCTACCTCACGACTGGAATCCCAGACACTTCTAACTTTAGCTGTTGATCCGGATAATCCGTCAACGTTAATGACAGTTTCTTAGCATCTTCTAATAAAGCTGTCGGAATACTGACATTACCAGAGAATGTTTCGCTCCGGGGTTGCAATTCGGCAGGCAACCCTTCTGCACTGGCACTCAGTGCTCTACCCTTATCGTCTGTGACATTCAAGAAGCTGTAAAGAAAGCGAACAGTTTGGTCACCCTGATTCCGGAGATTCACATTTAAAATCAGGGTTCCGCCTTGCTGTTGGGCGGACTTAACTTCTAAGACAACGCCGCGATCGCGAGCCGAGATCGGCAAAGCTTTTAAAAAATCACTATTTGCAGCAGCAGTACTGGTTGATTGGGGCGTGGCCTGCTTACCCCTTACCCCAGAATTTAACGTTTGACTACTGCCCTCAATCCGTGCCTGCACCCGATTCAGGATATCTTCCTCTTTGAGGATTACAACTTCCTCCTGACGGAGCAGATCCTTTTTGCGACCTACCCCGGTACTGGTGGGACGAATATCCGGTTGAGTGACTCCTTTTAGTGCTTCCCGACCTAAGGCAAACCCATAGGCAGCACTCACCAGTCCTGCTCCGAACATCAAGGTGAGCAAAATCAAGGTCAGAGCTACGTTTGAATTAAATCTCATCTTTATCTAAAGACAGCTTGAATTGACTTTAGTTTAGCTGAATTGACGCCCATCGCAATCTGATTGGGAGGCTGCTTAAAATAACGTCAGTTTTATAGAAAGGGCTTTTAGGAAGCCTTCGCGGAGCGAAAGCTTCCTAAAAG
>JAYKHH010000275.1:0-6009 GCA_035285265.1 Leptolyngbyaceae cyanobacterium
GTGGTGTTTAACCACACCGCTGAGGGCAATGAGCATGGCCCCACCATCTCGTTCCGGGGATTGGATAACCAGACCTACTACATGCTGACCCCAGAGGGTTACTACTACAACTTTAGTGGTTGCGGCAACACCCTCAACTGCAACAATCCCATTGTTCGGAATATGGTGCTGGATTGCCTGCGCTATTGGGCGGCAGAGTATCACATTGACGGTTTCCGGTTTGACTTAGCTGCTATTTTGGGACGGGATCCCTGGGGTGCCCCCCTTGCCAACCCTCCATTGCTGGAAACCCTGGCCTTTGACCCAATTTTAGCAAAGTGTAAGCTGATTGCCGAAGCCTGGGATGCGGGTGGCTTGTATCAAGTGGGGTCTTTCCCAGCCTATGGACGCTGGGCAGAATGGAATGGTAAGTACCGAGATTCAGTCCGCAAGTTCCTGAAAGGGGAGATGGGACAGGTTGGCCCTATGGCTCAGGCCCTTCAAGGTTCCCCGAACTTGTATCAGGCTGCCGGACGTGGCCCTACTGCATCCATTAACTTTGTGACCTGCCATGACGGTTTCACCTTAATGGACTTGGTTTCTTATAACGAGAAACATAACTGGGCCAATGGTGAAAACAATAATGATGGTGGCAACGATAACGATAGCTGGAATTGCGGTTGGGAAGGGCCTACGGATGATCCGGGCATCAATATACTGCGCCATCGCCAAATCAAAAATGCGATCGCCATGCTCCTCGTTAGCCAGGGAATCCCCATGCTTCTGTCAGGAGATGAGATTGGGCACAGCCAAGATGGGAATAACAACACCTACTGTCACGACAGCGAGTTAACGTGGCTGGATTGGGCGCGCCTCAATACCAATGCTGATTTATTTCAGTTTTTTAAGCGCTGCATTGCCTTTCGCAAAGCTCATCCAGTTCTACGGAATCGCTATCACTTTAGCAATACTGATTACATGGGTAGTGGCTATGCCGATATTACCTGGCATGGAACAAAAGCCTGGAATGCAGACTGGTCAGGTAACAGCCGGGTGCTAGCTTTTATGCTATGTGGCAAACATGCCAAAGCAGGTACCCAGACCGATGATTACATCTATGTAGCCATGAACATGTACTGGGAAAGTTTATGGTTTGAGATTCCAGGTTTGCCCCAGGGCTATCAGTGGCATGTGTTTGCCAATACAGATGCCCAATCCCCTGAAGATAGTTGGGAACTGGGTAAAGAACCAGTTCTGAGCAATCAAGGGGGCTTTATGGTCGGCAGTCGGTCGGTTGTGATCCTGGTGGGTCGATAACGACAAAGTTGGTTCTGCTGGTTTAGTTTCAACGTTCAAAATTCAACCCTATTCATCACGGAGGATTAAGATTGTGGCTTTTAACGTAACTCTAGAAATTGCAAATAGTACTGCTAAGATAACCCTTTCGGGTGAGCTAGATGCCAGTTCTGCTCCTGCTTTTAAGACTGAGGTGGAAAAGGCAGCGGCGGAACATGTAAAACGGTTAGTTTTGCTGATGCAAGACTTAGAATATATGGCTAGCGCTGGACTGCGAGTCCTCATCTTCGCCAAACAAAAGATGGGTGCTGATGCAGACATCTATGTGATTGGTGCTCAGGAAATGGTTTTGGAGACCCTAGAAAAGACTGGCTTTAGTCAGAGTGTAATTGTACAGGAAGAGTACGATACTGCTTTAGAAAACGCATAGAGGAGCAAATCAGGAGTTAGCGATCGCCGATTAGTGACCCCTTAACTGTTGATTCACTGTTAGTCGCTAGCTCCTGGAGGCTAAGAAGTATGGAACCTTTAACCGTTTCTGGAACCACCTTAGAGTCTCTGGGTGCGATCGCTCAGTATGTTATGGCTGCTGCTGTCGCTGCTGGATTGAGCAAAAAATCCTCCTATAAACTGCGACTAGCAGTTGATGAAATTGCCACGAATATCATTAATTACGGTTATAACGAAGCAGGTCTAGAAGGTGTGATCAATCTCCATGCCGAGGTCGATCCCAAAGCCCTAACGATTTCGCTGGAAGACACCGCAATTCCCTACGATCCAACGAAAAGAGAATTGCCAGAAGCAGAAGATTTCTCAGACATTCCCTTAGCGGATAGACCGGTTGGAGGTTGGGGAGTCTATCTTGCCTTTGAGGGGGTTGATGAGTTTCTCTACGAACGAGTTGACAACCGCAATCGCAATATTTTTGTTATCCACCGTAACTTGAATGAGTCAAATTAGTCTAAAACGATTGCTCGCTAAGAAAGAAGTAGCTTCCCTTGTCCAAGAGGCAATTAATGCGACAGGGATGCAAATAGGAATTACAGATATTAAAGATAATCTGTTGCTGGGAAGCTTACCCCAATCCACCTATGAAAAATACCCCATAGAACTTGCAGATGAAACGATTGGGTGGATTTTGAGTTCGCAGGAACCCGTACTAATATCTTCCCTGCTTGCCCATGTAACAAGCGAAGCACTAGAAAAGAAGTTACTAGCGACTGAAGTTCTAGAAAAATACAAAGAAATTAATCTACTTTATGATCTATCTGAAAAAATCACTGCCAACCTAGACTTACAAGTAGTTGCCAATCTAGCTTTAAGTGAAACGCAGAAAATAGTTGTGGGAACTAGTGTTTCCATGATGCTCTTGGATGAAAAAACAGGTTACTTTGACTCTGATTTAATATTCGGTAGTCTGGAAACAGATTGTGATGCCCAACAATTTATTCAATGTCGCCATACAATTGCCACTGAAGTTATAAATTCCGGTAGAGGTGAAATCATTAATGATTTTTCTTCTGACCCTAGGTTTAAAGAAGCTAACCTTCCAATTAGTTCTCTCATCAGTGTCCCCTTAAAAGTGGGCGATCGCGTCATTGGTGTGCTCAACATTAGTAATCGAGATCCCGTTACTTATACTGCCGCCGATCTTAAATTTTTAACAACGGTCGCTTCTCAAGCTTCCCAAGCCATTGAAACAGTTCGTCATCATGAAAATAGCTTGAAAGAAGCCGTAGCTCGGACAGAAATTGAGAAAGGTCGGCAGATTCAGCAAGATTTTCTCCCGGATACCATTTTGCAACTACCCGGATGGGAAATTGCCGCAGCCTTTACGCCAGCGCGTCAAGTTGCAGGGGATTTTTATGATGTATTTCTATTACCTGATCATTCTGTCGGTCTGGTGATTGCAGATGTTTGTGATAAAGGAGTAGGGGCAGCCCTGTTTATGGCGCTGTTCCGCAGTTTAATTCGGGTCTTTTCTGGTCAAACTGCTTTAGACGGGCTATCAATTCTCACCGAGCAGCTTTCAACTTCTGCGGGTAAGTCTGTAATTGCAACCACAGATACTAATCCATCCCATATTCATGCCCTTCGTGCCGTTGAGCTAACTAACAACTATGTGGCTCAGAATCATGGCAATTTGGGGATGTTTGCCACCCTCTTTTTTGGGGTACTAGATCCTGCCACTGGGTTGCTATCCTACGTCAATGGTGGACACGAATTGCCCATCATTCTGAACTCACAAGGAGAAGTAAAGCAACGCCTTAAGCCTACGGGGCCAGCAGTGGGAATGCTGCCAGGGATGAGCTTTAAGGTGAACCAGACTTACCTGGAGCTAGGAGATACCCTGGTTACTTATACTGATGGAGTACCTGAAGCTCGCTCCCCCAGTGGTACATTTTTTACCGAAAAACAACTGCTATCCCTAGTAGAAGGGTCTGAGCACTCCGCCTGTGAACTACTCGCAAAAATTGAAGGTAGCTTAGCTACCTTCATTGATACTGCAGATCAGTTTGATGACATTACGCTGCTAGCAGTCAGCCGAACTTTGGTATAGCTACCTTCAATACCCACGATTACACGCCACACTGACCTCGATGACGCAGGAGATGGTCACAGAGCACTAGCGCTACCATCGCTTCTACCATGGGTACGGCTCTAGGCAAAACACAGGGATCATGGCGGCCCTTAGCAGCTAGGAGGGTTTCTTCTCCTTCGCGAGTCACGGTTCGCTGCTCCTTGCGAATGGTTGCCGTGGGCTTAAAGGCAACCCGCATCACAATGTTTTCCCCATTGGAGATGCCCCCTTGAATCCCTCCAGAACGATTCGTGAAGGTACGGAGTTCACCGTTCTCTAGATAAAATTCGTCGTTATGTTCGCTGCCTGTCAGTAAGGTGCCTGCAAAGCCTGAGCCAATCTCAAACCCTTTGGTGGCAGGTAAGGACATCACGCCCTTGGCTAGGTCAGCTTCTAGTTTGTCAAACACAGGTTCACCCAGTCCCTTAGGCACCTGACGGGCTACGCACTCCACCACGCCTCCAATGGAATCTCCTTCTCGGCGTACCTGCTCAATCAAGTCAATCATCCGCTCCGCGCACTCTGCATCGGGGCAGCGAACAATATTGCTTTCTACCTGCTCCAGGGTAACGGTGCTAGGATCGACTGTGCCTTCTAGGTCTTTGATGCGCTTGACATAGGCTACGATGTCAACCCCCGCTAGCTGGCGCAGGATTTTCTTGGCGATCGCTCCTGCGGCCACTCGTCCAATTGTCTCACGGGCAGAGGATCGCCCCCCACCTTGCCAGTTGCGAATGCCATACTTGGCATCGTAGGTAGCATCGGCATGGGAGGGACGATAGGTTTTAGCAATATCGTCGTAATCCTGCCCTCTGGTATCTTTATTCCGCACCAGGATGGCAATGGGCGTTCCTAAGGTTTTCCCCTCAAACACCCCTGACAAAATTTCACAGGTGTCTGCTTCGTTGCGGGGGGTAGTGATTTTGCTCTGCCCAGGCCGACGACGATCTAATTCAAACTGAATTTCTTCTGCTGAAATTTCTAATCGGGGCGGGCAACCATCAATGACAACCCCCACACCGCCGCCGTGGGACTCGCCAAAGGTTGTGATGCGAAAGAGGTGTCCGAAGGTATTGCCCATGATCTTGTAGGTAAGGAGAGAAACTTGTATTTTAACAGCGATGATACGGACAGGAATGCTAAGGAACGCGAACTCCATCTGTCCTACCAGTAATCTGTAGGGCATGGCAGTGTCATGCCCCTACCCGCACACGATAGATTATTGAATTCACAATCCTAGAGGTTGCCTGAATGCTTAGTTCTTTGTCGCAATTCTGCGTTTAGGTGGGTATTGCTGGAAGCAGTTCGGGCTCCAGCTTCTGCTGCCCAATGTTTCAGGACTTGGATTTGATCATGGGCGATCTCCGCCAAGGGTACCGTTTCCTCCATGGCCCTAAGGATATCTTGAGTGGTGAAGTCTCGGCGTTGACCATTGGGGGAGCGATCGCCAAAGGCGCGATGCATGGCATCCACAATCACCTGTTCAATTTCAGCCCCACTAAAATCCTTGGCTTTACTGGCTAATAGTCCTAGGTCAAACTCTCGCAAACGGGCCGGTCGCCACCGCTGCAAATGAACTTTGAAAATATCTTGCCGTTCGATCTCTGTCGGTAAGTCTAAAAAGAAAATTTCATCAAATCGGCCCTTGCGGAGCAACTCTGCCGGGAGAATCTGCACGTTATTGGCAGTAGCCACAATAAACACCGGGCTTTTCTTCTCCTGCATCCAGGTAATTAAAGTGCCAAACACGCGGCGACTGGTGCCTGCATCGCCATCAGAACCCCCTGAAATATTGCCAAACGCCTTATCAATTTCATCAATCCACAACACACAGGGAGCCATCGCTTCCGCTACCTGCAACATCTGCCGCACTCGGCTTTCGCTTTCCCCCACCACACCCCCGAATAACAGTCCTACATCCAGGCGTAATAGCGGGAGTCGCCACTCATTGGCGATCGTCTTTGCAGAAAGGGACTTACCCGTGCCCTGAATGCCGGCTAGGAGCACCCCTTTAGGGTTGGGAATCCCATAACGCCTTGCTTCTTCCGTAAAGGCATCCTGGCGCATCTGCACCCACTGTTTGAGATTTTCCAGACCTCCCACTTGTCTGAGGGATTCCTGTACCGCCAAAAACTCTAAAATTTCCGTTTGGC
>JAYKHH010000276.1:0-4769 GCA_035285265.1 Leptolyngbyaceae cyanobacterium
TATGACGATCCTCATGGCCAACACTTGCAGTTATGCTGTAATTCTGATCATTTTCTTCTCTCACTACTTCTTATCCAAGAGATAGAAAGCCTTCCCTGTCTAAGGACCCTGCATCCCCTAATTTCTGAACATTCTAGACCCAGGCATGAAACAGCCCAGTAACAATTTTGTTAATTCGCTGATGACGCTAGTTAAGCCGACCAAGCTTTTTTCGTCTCACACATTGATTTTGCTGAGCTTTTTTTCCTGTGCTTTGGCGGCACTGGCCACAGATATAGTCCGAGAGTTGCTTTCAACCTTGGGGTGGATATTTTTGATTCTAGGGGTGGCTTGGAAAATAATTGAAAATCCTCCTAAAATTGGTGATTTCCTAATTGGCCCCTGGATTATCGGTGCCTTAGTCAGTATCTTTCTATTTGGCAAGGGATTTAGCCGAAATCCCTCCTCCTTGTTGCTGATGTGGCCGTTGATCTCAGCAGCGATCGCAGGCATTAATGAATTTGTGACACCTGACGTTAAATTTAAGCGGCCTAAATCAGAAGGTCGCCAACGACTGGTGCTCTTATTTCTGAGTAATTTAGTAATTAGTTGCTGGTTACAATTTCACTTTGTCCTGCAGGGTTGGTTTCAGGAATATCCCTCTTTGTTAGCAGAAGACTTTAGTAGAAGTGCCTTTGTAACTAGCTTGAATTTTCAAGCCCAACCCCTCTCTAGGGGCTATGCAATCCTTGCCCAAATGGAGTCCCTGGTGATTCCTGTCCTCAATGATCGGCCTTGGTCAGAGGTAGAGCAGTGGTTATTAAGGGCAAAACAACAGCCAGAAGTGTTTGGTAAGCAGGTGATGGAGCAGTTTCTCCAGGATGCTCAGCCTACTGCTGCAAGTCCGAAAGATGCAGCGAAGCCTGTACCGTCGCCGTTAGCTGAAGATGTATTCTGGCGCGTAGCGCCTCGGATTTTGCCAGGGAATCCCTATACTTTTCAGGGACTAGCGATTTGGAATGGGCCAGGGGCTAATGCCCAGGGTTATTACTTAATTAAATCCTGCCCAATTACAGAGATGGTAATACGCCCAAATGGATCTGCTACTGTAACCTCTGGATCTCCAACTCTGACCACTTCTCTGACCAGTATCGGTAAAATTACCTGTGGAGATACGAGTAGGCCGATTGCTGGGCAGCCTCCTGCGTTGCCTGAGTAGTCGGGGAGAGTCCCCAATCCAAAACTTGTGCTGAGCGAAGTCGAAGCATCTAAAATTCAAAATCCAAAATTGCTATTTGGAGGTTATTTGTGAATCCAAACAGAATCCGTGCGATCTCAACCAATGTATTTCGGGAAGTCGTTCGCGACCAAGTACTGTACTTAATTGGCTTTTATGCCCTAATCATGGCAGCGGCAATTCGATTGTTGCCAGAGGTTGCAGCTTCCACTGAGAAAAAAATGTTGATTGATGTGGGCTTGGCTGCGATCGAAATTTTGGGTTTAGTGATTGCCGCGTTTGTGGGTACGGGCTTGGTAAATAAGGAGATTGAAAAACGTACCGTGCTGATTTTAATGGCTAAGCCCATTACCCCCGCAGAGTTTGTGCTAGGTAAGCACCTAGGGCTGTCAGCCGTTTTAGCGGTACTTGTAGCAGCTATGACCGTTGTATTTTTAGCTGTTTTGCAGTTGAGCCAGACATCTTATTTCTTAGGAAGCACCCTCGTCATCATCCTGTACCTGTTTTTAAAGCTTTCCTTAGTCACGGCAGCCGCAATTTTATTTGGGGTATTTACCAGTTCTATTCTCGCTACGCTCATGACCTTTGCGGTCTACTTCATCGGCATCTTCAGTCGGGATTTCGTCAAGCTGGGTTTAGCAAGTCTGAATCCAGAGGTAAAACAGTTAACAGAAATGCTCTATTTAGCCGTACCCGATTTAGCACGCTTAGATCTCAAAAATGGTGATGCATTGTATGGCGTGCTTCCAAGTCCCCTTGAGTTGCTAACTAATGCGGGGTATGGAGTTATTTATGCCATCCTGTTCCTGAGTATTGCCACGTTTATCTTTTCGCGACGGCAGTTTTAGTCAATTACCAAAGCTGACGAATGCCTGCCTCTAGACCTTGGCAGACTCCGGTTAAGAAGGCTAAGTCAAGGGTTTCGAGGCGATCGCTGGGTTTGTGATAATTCGGGTTGCGTAGAAACGCCGTATCGGTCACCAAGATCGCCCCATAGCCTTGATCCCAAAAGGGAGCATGATCACTGCGGCGCGTATCCGGCACCAGGATCCCCCGTTTACCTGCAGGCAACCACTCACAGGGAGTGCCACTCCGTCGCATCATGCGGCTTAGGCAGATTAAGTCTAGCAGAGTGGGGAAATTGCCAATCAAGCCAATGAAATTACCGCGATCGGGATAGAAATATTGGATTCCTGGCGGGTAGCGCTGCGAGTTGGGGCTTGGATTACAGTAACCCAACATTTCCAGGGAAATCATCAAGCGAAGTGTCTGACCTTGGGAGCGCAGCTCTGCGGCATACTGCTGACTACCGAGGCATCCTAATTCTTCTAGATCGAAGGCCACCAGACGAATGGGATAGCTGGCTGGCTCCAAGGCAAATAAGCGAGCCAACTCTAGTAACACCGCCACCCCAGTCGCATTATCATCAGCCCCCGGCGATCCCACAACCGCATCATAGTGGGCACCAATTAATACAGGAGCCTTCAATCCCTTGCCTGAGTCAGTGTGGGCAGGCAAGTCCAGGATGAGATTTTGATAGGAATGTCTTCGTACCGTCAATTCACGGCTGACAACATGCCCCCATTGCCCTAGTTCTTCACGGATATATTGCTGAACATAAAAGCGCCCCTCAGTAGCAAAGTAAGGATCACGTTCCCTAACTAGGTGAGTGAGATGGTGTTGTAAACGATCTTGAAGGTTCAATTAATGTCACCCCTCAGTTTAGATAATTAGTTATAAATGTCGCTTAAGACACTCAGTAATGCCGGGGATCGCGTTTTGAATAGATTGATGTATACTAAAAAGCCATATAGATTACACACCTTTTCAGAAATGTGTGGATTCCTGATAGATTCTATCGGGCATCTACATTCTATTGATTTAACTTTTCTTCATGTTGACATTCAGTTTTATCTGGGTTGCATCCCACCTTCAATTCTTGATTGCCTCCGGGCAACATCTAATAGAAACCCCCGATTTAAGCTTGCTTCCAATAAAGGTTTTGTCTGGTGCGAGCGATTCCCCCCATAGTCCTGCAGTTATCCCATTTACCCCTCAGTTTCCAGAGCAACGGTCTAGGCAATTCAGACTCATCAACAAACTAGTGCCTAGCTCTCAGGCTATATTTCAGACTGCAACTGACCCTCAGCAATCATGGGTCGCGGCAATAGAGTCCCTTCCTCGCCAAACGCTATCTACTGATATCCCTAGTCCCCTGTTCCACCTGCTCCAGTATTTTGTCTCTCTCTCTCTCCCTAGAACCTCTGCTTGGACATCGAAGCTGCTTTCATCTGTAGTAGTGCGCCAACACTCCTCAAATCCAGCGCTGTTTCAAATTCACCTCAAGGAAAAGTTGATTGCAGAGCTACCTAGTCGCACTCAAGCGATCGCCATCGCCGATCGCCTAGAAAAAATGCTGCTCCAGCCTAGTTTTGATGCGAATCAGCTACAACCCGCGATTATCAAGGGGAAACCTGCTGGAAAGTTAGGGAATGAAGTTTTATTTGTAATTGATAATGACCTAGCCCGTCAGCTCCCTCGCAATGGTGAGTGGCTCGCCATCGATTGGGTCAATCGTCTACGACTGACCCTAGGAGTTGATCCCCTCACCTTGGTAGAGGCTCAGGCTAAAATGTACAATTTGGCTGAAACTGCTGAGGAAATAGGCGGTTTGGCTTCGTGGTATGGGCCTTATTTCCACGGTCGCCTCACGGCAACGGGGGAAACCTTTGATCAAAATGAATTTACAGCCGCCCATCCCGATCTCCCGTTTAACACCTTTCTAAAAGTGACAAACTTAAGCAACGGGAAATCTGTGATTGTGCGGGTTAATGATCGGGGGCCTTACTTTGAGGATCGCAGCTTAGATCTTTCCCGTGAGGCTGCTCGCGCGCTCAGCAGTGAAGCGGCAGGAGTCGTGAATTACAAAGCTGTTATTATGCAGCCCCTTGGCAATGCTTACAATATTGCGCTTCGCTAGTACTGGTTTGTCAGTCTTTCCGGAAGGGGTTTAGGGGATAAGAGCGATGGTTTGAGGGGAATCAGCCTCTCAAACCATGCTTGACGTGAATTCGATACCCCTATTTTGCGTGCGCTTCGCGCACGCAAAATAGGGTTTTTAGGAGGCTTTCGCAGAGCGAAAGCCTCCTAGAAACCCTTTCGTCGAACTGACGTTGCTTGACAAAACACTACTGGCTGAGGGGCAAGTGCCTAGCGGTTGGCACAATCAGGTGATGACTGGCATCGGTTTGCAACCAACCTTCATCTTTGAGTTGACCGAGCAACCGAGTCACTGTGACTCGTGTCGTACCAATGGCATTGGCTAAATGCTGATGGGTGAGGCGGATGCTGAGGCGATCGCCTTGAGGTACGGGCTGACCAATTTCTTTAGCAAGCAAGATGAGCAACTGACACAAGCGATCTCTGACTCGGCGATGTCCATTTAGGGCAAGAAAAGCTTCTGTTTGACGCAGGCGACGATTTAAATGGCGGTAAATTCCTTGGATCAACTGCGGTGATTGCTCAACTTCTGACACCGTAAACCGCATTAAAT
>JAYKHH010000277.1:0-2917 GCA_035285265.1 Leptolyngbyaceae cyanobacterium
GTGGCTGCTAGCCCCGGCCCTAGTCCGCCATACCACGCACTCATGCCGACTGCACTAGAAAATAGTAACAGCGGGCTATGTTTAGTAGAAAACCAGGGGTCTAGTCCCAGGACAACAATCCAGGCTAAGAGCACGAACCCGATGGCAGCACCATAATGCAGCCAGTGAAACCGAGCCATTTTTGGCATAACAAGTACTCAGGGCATCTATCACATCCTGAGATCTTACTGATTTTTTAGCAAAAAAGCGTTACACAACAACCCAAACTAGTTGGATTTACAGAGAAAAATGCTGAGAAGCTTAACTAGATTTACAGTTTTATAACTGTCCCTAACGTATTTTTACTACTTCGGTAAATCAGTATTGAGGGGGCTTGGATATTGCTGACGTAGCCATTCAACCTGCTGTTGTCGTGCCTGGTTCCTTGTTCTTTTTTGCTCAGTTAGGCTCTCAATACAGTAGGGACAGGAAATCCCTTCTTCGTAATGGATCGATGACTGATCGGCTTCAGAAATCGGATGTCCACAACTCCGGCATTCTATATACGACCCTTTGGCTAATTCGTGATCGACGGCAGTGCGTTGATCAAACACAAAACATTCCCCCTGCCAGAGGCTTTCGTCCGGTGGGACTGATTCTAGGTATTTGAGAATACCGCCTTGAAGATGATAAACCTCTTGAAAGCCTTGACTGAGCATGAAAGCAGATGCTTTTTCACAGCGAATCCCTCCCGTGCAGAACATGGCTACTTTTTTGTGTTCGTTGGGATTGAGGCGATCGCGGACATACTGCGGAAACTCGCGAAAGGATCGGGTGTGGGGATTTTGTGCCCGCTGAAATGTCCCGATGCTGACCTCATACTCATTGCGGGTATCAATCACCAGCACTTCTGGGTCGGCAATGAGGGTGTTCCAATCCTCAGGACTCACGTAGGTACCCACCTGATGATTGGGATTCACCTCAGGCATTCCCAAGGTGACGATTTCTTTTTTTAACCGTACCTTCATGCGTTCAAAGGGAGGGGCATCGGTATAGGATTCCTTCACCTCTAGATCGGCAAACCGAGGATCAGAGCGCAGGAACGATAGAACTGCATCAATGGCAGCACGGGAACCGGCGATCGTGGCATTAATGCCTTCCTCTGCCAACAAAATGGTACCCTTTACGCCTTGCGCGACACAGTAGGCAAGGAAAGCCTCTTGTTTTTCTGCAAAGTCTGGCAGGCTCACAAATTTATAAAAGGTAGCCACCACGTTAGTCATCTTGTCCATACCATTTGTGTCCATCGCTCAAGCCAATCTAGGGATAGAGGCATCCAGTTATGCCAATCTCTACACTTTGAGATTAGCTCAAAACTCTGATCTGGAAATGACTACAGGTCGCAAGCCTGGGACTACTTTTAGGATGCGAGTCAAGAGATCCCCCCTAACCCCCCTTACACAGGGGGGAATAGAAAGTTTTTCTTAGCCCCCCTTTCTTAAGGGGGGTAGGGGGGATCTCTTCCGCAATGGATGTGAATTGTGGAGAGATCGCCCATGCATTGGCTGAAGATGAGGGTTTTAGGAGGGATGGCGATCGCTGCCCTAATCAGTTGTCAGCCCTTCCCACTCCTACAATCCAATCAAACTCGCAAATCCAAGCAACCCATCACCCTCAAACTCAGTGGTTGGGGGGCAAGCCCCAGCGAGCAAACCCTCCTCAGGCAAGTGCTGCAAGAGTTTGAAGCCCAACATCCCCATATCAAAGTGCAGCACGAAGTCATTGCAGAGCAATATATGGATGTGCTCAAAACTCGATTAATTGGAGATGCGGCTCCGGACGTTTTTTACTTAGATGTCTCAGAAGCCCCATTCCTAATGCGTCAACCCGTTCTGGAACCTTTAGACTCTTACATCAACCCAGACTTTGACCTAAAAGATTTTGAGCCAAGCCTATTGAATGCCTTTAAGTACCAGGGCAAGATCTACGGGTTACCCAAGGATTTCTCCACCTTGGCATTGTTTTACAACAAACAAGCCTTTGCCGCCGCAGGATTAACCCGTCCTCCTCAAACCTGGAATGAACTACTGGTCTACTCCAAACGGCTCACGATTGATAAAAACGGAGACAGCAGAATCGATCAGTATGGGCTCGGTATCACCCCAGAGCTAGCCCGTCTCGCTTTCATGATTAAAGCCTTTGGGGGCAAGCTGATTGATGACCAGGGCTATGCAGCCTTTGCGACGGAATCCGGCATCAAAGGTCTGCGGTTAGTGGTGGATCAGTATCGCCAGGATCGCTCTGCGGCGCAGAAGTCCGATGTAGGGGTTAATTCTGGCAGTGAGATGTTGGGTCAGGGCAAGGTAGCGATGGTACTGGAAGGCAACTGGGCCATTCCATACCTCGCTGAAACCTTCCCGAACCTGCAATTTGGCACCGCAGAAGTGCCTCCGATTAACCAAAAGCCTGGAACGATGGTGTTTACGGTTGCCTACGTGATGAGCAAACAATCTCAACACAAATCCGCTGCTTGGCAACTGATCTCCTATCTGACGGGAAAGGAAGGAATGAAACGTTGGACGAGTACGGGGTTTGCCTTGCCTACTCGCAAGTCCGTTGCTAGGGAACTGGGTTATGGGCAAGACCCGTTGCGGGCTGCATTTCTGGCTGGGGTTGACTATGCCACACCTTGGCAGGCAGGGGAGCATTTATCCGCAATTATGACCAGTTTTGATAATCAGTTTATTAGTGCGCTCCTAGGGCAACAGCCGTTGGAGCAGGCAATGGCGAAGGCTCAGAAAAATGCTAATCAGCAGATTAGGGCAACAGAAGGAGTTGCAGATCTTCCTTTCAAGTCTGGGGTTGTGGGTCAGCACCACCAAGCACTTAAGTGCTTGGCTTATAGCCAAAGTCCACTCAAGTGGACTGATTCAAAATC
>JAYKHH010000278.1:0-2970 GCA_035285265.1 Leptolyngbyaceae cyanobacterium
AAACTATTGGGATGCCTCTCTAGTAAGAACCTGTCGGACAGGCTCTTACTTATCTTACAGGTTGCTAAGAATTCGAGGATTTCTTGAGGGGGTCGGGAATCCGATACAAAAAGCAATCAATTTCGAGCAGCCTATTTAGCAAGATTCAGATGCCGCAATGCTGTAAGCTCCTGCCTTTGTGCCAGTATTTGTCTAGCTATAGTCCAACTCCTGGGATCGCAGGTGAATGAGGCTATGCCTGCCAAAAATGAAGATAAAGCACTGGAACGTTAAGAAAGGAAACGAAAAGACTTTTTTGTTAATGAAGTGTCAGAAAATAACAACATATTGAATCAGACGAAAATATTTTTTAAAACTTTAAATTGGTTTGAGAGACATGAAAGTCAAAACTGGGGAAGTTCTCATTTCAGCTACTGGGCATCAATACCGGGTGGTAGAAGCGGTAGAAGATAGTATTTCTCTCGTACGAGTGAACGGTTACACCCTGTTCTCCTGTAAACCAGTTTTTGTAGAATCAGCGTTCCAACCTGCCATGCCCTCTGCCTAGATGCTAGGCCAGTCAGGAATTTTAGTGCTTCACTATGTCAGGCGGTACCTGAGCCAAAAAGCAAGCAGAGGTAGGGTAATCCGATAGCTGTACTGAGATCCGTAAACTAACCCCTTTTGTTCCAAACTCGCTAAGGCTCCCTGGAGACTACCCCCACGAGAGAGATGATGTTTTTGGATATATTCCTTGCTATGAGGGCTATCCGTAGGGTCAAGGGCAAGGCTTTCCAAAACCCGGACTTGGCTAGGCGGCAGCAAAAAAATCAGCGACTCAAAGGTCTGGGCTAGATCCTCTACAAGGGCTAAGGCACTACGGTGGACGTGGTGAGATTGAATAATCCCCTCTTTGCCTAAATCCTTAAGACTGCTGAGGACTCGACAGTCTAACCAGATGCGTCGCGCTAGGGCGATCGCATCCCCAACATGCCCCTGTACATAGCTCAGAAATAACCCTAGGGCTTTTCCCTCTGGGTCAAACCTTAGCCCCTCCGTCTCCATGACCTTCACAAACCAAGGAAAGAGATCTTGATTTCGTAAGGGAGATAAGGAAATCACTTGCAAGCTGCTATCTTGCACCCAAGACTCAGCTACCATGGCAATCAAAGCATAGCTGACTCGGCTCTGGCGCTGAATCTCTTGGCGCAAGTAGGCTTCCCAATTGCCAGAACGATCCCAAGAGCGAAGGTGGGGGAAGTTTTGGAACACAATCACCACCCGACAATCTAGTGCTTCCGCCATCACTTGCGGCAAGCTCAACAGGGTTTGGAAGAGAGACCACTCTCCTTCGGTCGCCAAATGCCAGACTAGGCGAGCACGTCCATGGATACCGGGCTCTAAATTGAGGGGATATTGTGTGATCCAGTCCTGGATTATGCCCTGTTCCTGGGGTGAATTAAAGGCTGCCATCAAACTCTCAGCTAATATTTGTAAAAATCGCTGGGAGTCTGTGGCGCGCATACAGTCAATTTCCAGGACTCTAGCTTTGACCTGTTGAGCTGCCCAACGAATTAAGGTACGCCGACCACTTCCAGGTACCCCTGCAATCAACAAATCCCCATCCCTCAGAAAGATCTCAGCAATTTGCTGTAGCTCAGTCTGTCTTCCAATTAAAGATTGGGGTACAAACGGGTGGTTTACCATTACCTAATTAGTAGTTAGCTAGAAATTTTTGCAATATTGCTTGATAGAATCAGCTATCTCGGTTTTATGGAACCCATGGAGGCTTTGTACAGAATGCTGTCCTAACCACCCATACTCAAGCGGGTAGCCATATAACTTTGATAAGATCAATTCAACTCTATTTATTAGTGCCTAACCTTATATTTAAGCACTATGATTGAGTGCTGTAGGTGTGTACAAGAATTCCCTGTGACTTAAGCTATGGTTTCAAATTCTCTGCCAGACCTGGCGACTGCCTGGCATTCCTTAGATGCTGATAAAACCCTAGAGGTGCTCCAGAGCGATCGCCGTACGGGCTTGACACCCCAACAGGTGGCAGAGCGATTCGAGCGCTATGGTGCTAACGAACTCGTAGAAAAGGCAAGTCGGAGTCCTCTTAGTATTTTGATCGACCAATTCACCAATATTATGTTGGTGATGCTAATGGCAGTGGCGGTGGTCTCTGCCGTGCTGGATATGCGGAGTGGTGAATTTCCGAAGGACGCGATCGCCATTACTTCCATCGTTGTATTGAATGGGATTTTGGGTTATGTCCAGGAGAGTCGCGCTGAAAAGGCTCTAGCCGCTTTAAAACAGCTTTCTTCTCCGAGGGTGCGGTTGATTCGGGACGGCAGAATTATTGAAGTGTCTGGCAAGGAATTAGTGCCTGGAGATGTGATGCTCTTGGAAGCAGGGGTACAAGTTTCTGCCGATGGTCGCCTGTTGGAAGAATCTAATTTACAAATTCGGGAAGCAGCCTTAACCGGGGAAGCCCAGGTAGTCAATAAGCAGGTGGATTTGAGCCTGCCGGAGGATACGCCGTTGGGCGATCGCGTCAATCTCGTTTTCCAGGGAACAGAGGTGGTTCAGGGACGGGGAACGGTGTTAATTACTCGTACCGGGATGCATACCGAATTAGGCAAAATCGCCGCCAGCCTGGATGCCGTTGAGGCTGAACCCACTCCTCTGCAAAGGCGTATGACTCAACTGGGTAATGTCCTGGTTTCGGGTTCCCTCGTCTTAGTTGCCATCGTAGTGATTGGCGGCTTAATCCGGGCTGGTAATTTCAATAATATTGAGGAATTACTGGAAGTCTCTCTGAGTATGGCGGTAGCCGTTGTTCCAGAGGGATTGCCCGCAGTCATTACCGTCACATTGGCGCTGGGAACCCAGCGGATGGTGCGCCGAAAGGCTTTGATTCGCAAGCTGCCAGCGGTGGAAACCCTGGGCTCCGTTACAACTATTTGTTCTGATAAAACTGGAACC
>JAYKHH010000279.1:0-7277 GCA_035285265.1 Leptolyngbyaceae cyanobacterium
TTGACAGTTGCTTAACGTCTATTCGTCATCAGATATTCGTCATCAGAGGAGTGGGGGGATCAAGAATCCCCCTTTTTCCAAGCCTAATGGGTGGTGAGAGAACTTTACCTGCGCTTCGCGCACGCAAAATAGGGCTTTTAGGAGGATTTCACTTTGGGAAATCCTCCTAAAAGCCCTTTCGTCGAACTGACGTTACGTTAGATCACTCAGGAAAACGGAACGCTTTAGGTTTCCCTTCCCATAGGTGCGATGGTTTTGGGAACTGATACTAAAACCAGTGATTGAGTAGCGCGGTGCTATTTGAAAGTACCTGCCAGAGACCAATGAAGGCTAGAACCTTAGTGACAAACTGCACCCAATTCGTGGTTCCTTCTGGTTTAACAATTTGGCTGTGACGCTTCATGGTTGATGCTCCGAACTACCATTTCTTATAGGGCAGGAACTTTCCATTCATGGTGACTTTGACGCGATCGCCCTTGGGATCTTCTACCTTATCAATATCCAAGGTGAAGTCGATCGCACTCATAATCCCATCTCCAAATTTCTCATGGATGATTTCCTTCATGGGCATTCCATAGACCTGCATAATCTCGTAGAAGCGGTAGATCAACGGATCAGTAGGAACTACTGGGCCTAACCCCTTGACGGGGTACGTTGAGAGTTCAGCCGCAACGTCTGGCCCCAAGCCTAAGGCACTCACCAGTTTGCTAGCCTCTTCGGGAGAGGCACTAGCCTGACGATAAAACACAGCCGCAATCCAGACTTCATCGCGCTCCAGCAGCTTCTCTAGATCTACGAAGGTAAGTCCTGCTGCAGCCTTTGCTGCCAGTAGTTTCTGGGTAATCGCTGGAATTTCTGAAGCTGACATAATTCACTCCTTGACTTTGGATAGACAGAATCTTGATTAAATACTTCTCGGAATCAGCACCTTAGCATTTCTGCTGATTAGCTCTATAGCAAACCACCCTTGAATCACCCCCTGCATACTTTCTAAGAAGGCATAGCCGTTGACATCCAGTTTCGTGATCCGGGAAATATCCCCGTTTGGAAACTGAAGAACTTGCCCCTCGTATAGCCGCATTCCTTTTCTTGATCCTTAGCTCAAAAACTAATTAAGCTGTTAATGGCTTATGAATTCTGGCTTCCTCAACGGCGCGAGTCTCACGAGACAGGTGCAACTCCATAGCTGCCTTCAGTTCGTGATAGGCAGGATGCTGATCTAGGGTTTCACGGTGACGAGGACGGGGGAAAGGAACTTCCAGAATCTTGGCGATTTGGGCGTGGGGGCCACGGGTCATCATCACAATTTGGTCGGAGAGAAGCAGGGCTTCTTCAATGCTGTGAGTGATCAGGATGACCGTTTTGCGCTGCTGTTCCCAAATCCGCTCTACTTCATCTTGGAGGAAGCCCCGTGTTAGGGCATCTAGTGCCCCGAAAGGTTCATCCATCAGTAGGATTTCAGGATTGATGGCTAGGGCACGGGCAATGCCCACACGCTGTTTCATGCCTCCAGAGAGTTCGTGGGGATGCTTCCGTTCTGCCCCTGTGAGTCCCACTAGATTGATGTATTCCTGGGCAATCGAGCGTTGCCGGGTCAAGGGCATGGTGGGATTCACCGTTTCGATCGCAAATCGAATATTCTCCAATACAGTCATCCAGGGCATCAGGGCATAGTTCTGAAACACTACCCCGCGATCGGGGCCAGGTTTGTGGATCGCCCGACCATCCAGGAAGACTTGCCCTGTACTCGGAGTAGACAGACCCGCAATAATGTTGAGCAGCGTAGACTTGCCACAACCAGAGGGGCCAATAATGGAGACAAAGGTATTAGCGGCAATATCTAGGTTGATGTTTTCCAAGGCTACAAAGTCAGAAGACGACTGACGTAGCATTTTATTCATCCAACCTTTTCTGCCGGGATAGACCTTGGAAATATTACGGAGAGACAGTTGAATCTCGGTGGATATAGCATCAGCAGACATAGCACTAACCTGGGATGAACGGGTTTTTAGAGGGATCATGGCTGTTTACCAAACGCGACCCAACCTTGAACTAAGGAGAACAACCGATCTAACACCAACCCCACAGACCCAATCACAAGGATGGCTGTAATAATACTGGTGATTTTCAGGTTGTTCCACTCATTCCAAATGAAATAGCCCACCCCGGTGCCACCCACTAGAATTTCAGCAGCGACAATTACCAACCAGGCAATGCCAATACTAATCCGTAGACCGGACACAATACTGGGAGCGGCAGCGGGTAAAATCACTTTAATAATGGTGCGCCAACGGGAAGCCCCCAAGGTGCGTGCCACATCCAGATAGGCGTGATCCACATTACTGACTCCAAACTTGGTATTGATCAGGGTCGGCCAAATACTGGTGATGGCAATTACAAAGATTGCAGGTGCTTCAGAGTTTTTTAGCAAACCCAGACCTAGGGGTAACCAAGCCAAGGGTGAAACGGGGCGCAAAATCTGAATAAAAGGATCGACTCCTCGCGAAACCACCTCCGAGAGCCCAATTAAGACACCGAGGGGAATCGCGATCGCCGACCCAATCAGGAATCCAATCACTACCCGCCGCAGACTCGTCAAAATATGCCAACCAATGCCTTGATCGTTGGGGCCGTAATCAAAGAAGGGATTCGAGATCCAAAACCACAACTCTTTGAGGGTGGCACTCGCAGAGGGCATTAACTGGGAAAACCATTTCAAGTTAAAGCCAATTTCCCAGACAGCCAGCACCAACACCAGCACCCCTACAAAAACCAAAAGTGACTGCTGGCCCTTCGTAAGGGAAAATCCTGGACGTTCTTGAGGTAAGTCACCGTATGCCATAGCGAATCTGACTCAATGTAAAGATATTAAAATCAAACCTTATATTTCTTGACTTGCTCGTCAATGTAGGCTTGAGGATTGCTGGGGTCGAAGGTATCAAACTTCAGGGTTTCCGTCTTCGTGGCATCCGTGGGAGGAGTTTGACCCAGTTCCTTTGCTAGTTCCCGCGCTGTGTCGGTCAGGAAAATTTCCTTCGCCACCTTGTCGTACTCAGCCTTCTCCTTGGGCATCAAATCCCACCGCACCAGTTGAGACATAATCCAGGTCGCAAAACTGCCCCACGGATAGGGATCAAAGCCAATCCGATCCGGAACATCTTGGGTATTGCCTAGCCCGTCTTCAAACTTGCCCGTGAGGACTGCCTTCACCACCTCTAGAGGTTGGTTCAAGTACTTACGTTCGATCAGAGCCGCTGAAATAGTTTCCCGGTTGGCTTTGTCGTTGGCATAGGCGGCGGCATCAATGATGGCTTTGTTCACCGCATTAAAGGTGTTAGGGTTCGTGCTAATCCACTCCTGACCAGCAGCAAAGGCACAGCAGGGATGATTTGGCCATAGTTCCTTGCTCAGGATATGCAGGTAACCAACCTTTTCATACACAGCCCGCTGGTTAAAGGGATCGGGCATGAGCATAGCATCAATATCCCCGGCAGTCATCTTGGCAACACTGTCGGGAGGGGGAACCGGCGTAATCTGCACGTCTTTGTCAGGATCAATCCCTCCTGTTGCTAGATAATAGCGGAGCAACAGGTTGTGCATTGAGAAGGGGAAGGGTACGCCAATCTTAAAGCCCTTGAAGTCTGCTGGCCCTTTTACCTTATCTTTATGCTTCATAGCAACGGTGATTGCCTGCCCATTGATATTTTCAATACTGGCAAGCTTGATGGGGAAGGCAGCAGATCCCAAGCCTAGGGTGATGGAGATCGGCATGGGCGACAGCATATGATAGGCATCCAGTTCACCCGCGATCGCTGAATCTCTTACTGCTGCCCAGTTAGGCATCTTTTTCACGGTCACGTTTAAGCCATGCTTTTTGTAGAAGCCTAGGGGATCAGACATTACAATTGGCGTGGCACAGGTAATGGGAATAAACCCAATGGTGATATCTGTCTTCTCCAGTGGTGCAGTCGGACTAGCAACCGTTGAGGGCTGCTCCGATGGGGGTTGGGTAGATTGTTCCTGCCCACAACTGGCCATGGCAATCAGGGTTCCCGCTACAGCAATCTGCTTCAGAAACTCCCGACGGCTAAAATCGCTATTGCGGATGGTGTTGCTGAAAAATTCCGCTGAGTTGACTCCAAAAGCGGCAGTAAAGACTTGATCTAGCCCCCCCGCTTCTCGGATTAGATCCTGGCAGAAGCGTTCTCGTACTGGATTGCCACCCCCAATATGACGCAAGAGCAATGCTTCCTTCATCTGCACTTCCGTCAGACTCTGCGCCATTCCCAGGGCCTCAGGCTTATACAGACCCATTTTGACCAAGTCATTGATCATGTCTGCCGGATCTTGGGGCATTCCTTCAGCAGCTTGCCAGTGGTCTTGCGGCAAATGTGACCCGCCGCAAGGACAATAGCTCAGCCCTAATTGTTGCTGCGATAGCAGCGTATCAGCTAACACCATAAGTCACTCCAATTGCCAAATTTAAGGAATCAACATAATGTCCTATTGGAGTGAAGAGTATCAGGCTATCCTAGGGAATCACATTGGACTAGTTTTCGCAAAGATGGGATTTTCTTTCGATCTTTAATACTTTCGAGGGGTGCTACTGAATGACGAGATGGACATGACGAGATGGACATGACGAGATGGACAGGTTGTGTCATTTCAGTAGTAGAGACATGGCACTGCCATGCCCTTCCAAAATTCCTAACTACGCTGAAAGCAGACGGGTTGAGTTGCGCCAAGCTTGAGGGGGATCCCCATACAATTGTCGGAACTGACGAGTAAAATACCCGACATCCCCATAGCCCACTGTTTCAGCAATCTGCCTTACGGACTGGTCTGTATCCCGTAATAATTGATGGGCCTCAAACATGCGGCGTTTAATAATCCATTGTTTAACGCTGTAACCCGTCAGAGCCTGGGCTAAGTTAGTCAGGTATGCAGGCGAGTAACCTACGGCCTTAGCCACTTCATTCAATCCTAGGGTCTGATTATAGTTTTCCTCGATAAAGGCAAACATCTGAGACAAGCGGGGACAAACTGGAAAGATCCCCCTAGTAGGAGACGCTCCATGAACAGTTGCAGATCGAGATGTACTTGCCTTCAACGCTGGTTCAGCGTTGTGCTCGATCACGGGTTCACGATTACTGAAACATTCCCGTAACAATGCTTGCCGTTCTAACCGGGTCGTAATGGTAGCCAGGAATTGCTCAACGGTGCAGGGTTTGGTCAAGTAGTCATCTGCACCCATTTCCATGCCCTGGCGCAGGTCAGGCATGGTGACCTTGGCAGTCAGAAAGATAAACGGGATCGCAGCAATCGGCTTGTGCCGACGTACCGCCGATAAGACTTCATAGCCATTGATATCTGGCATCATAATGTCACAGACAATTAAATCAGGTCGATGCATCTGAGCCAGTTTGACACCGATCGCCCCATTCTCAGCTTCGATGGCGCAAAACCCCTCAAAGGTCAGACATTTCATGAAAATGTTGCGCGTTTGTGCTTCGTCCTCAATGACCAGAATTTTTCTCATGCCTACGAAACCCCAGAACAACCTGGATGATGTAGAGTGTTGCTTGATATCTGTTTCTAGCCGTTACCGGGGAGCCTTAGTAGTGTAATAGAATACAAATCCTGGCTCATTGTCCCTTCCTTCAGTAATTTTGGACTTTATGCGGCAGCACTACTGGCTCTCATCCCCACTGACTGATCCGGCTGAGTCTGCGCCCCCACCCCATCAGCCAACCGATCCTGCCCTAGAAACCCTCCGCCGTCAGCATCAACTGATTCTCAACTCGGTGGGTGAAGGCGTCTATGGATTAGATCTGGAAGGTCGAGCGACCTTCGTGAATCCTGCAGCCGCCAAAATGCTGGGTTGGGAAGTAGAAGAACTCATTGGTCAGTCCATGCACTCCGTACTGCACCATTCCCTACCGGATGGTTCTCCCTACCCGATCCATAAGTGTCCCATCTATGAAGCCTTTCGAGATGGCCGTATTCACCGTGCCAATACGGAAGTCTTCTGGCGTAAGAATGGTAGCCAGTTCCCAGTGGAATATATCAGCACTCCCATGCAGGATGAGCATGGAAATCTCCTGGGAACGGTGGTGGCCTTCCAAGACATTACCCAGCGTAAGTGGGCAGAAGCAGTCTTGCAAAGGACAAATGAGGACTTAGAGCTAAAAGTACGGGAGCGGACAGCAGAACTGCGAGAGGCAAACGAGCAGTTGCAGGAATTTAGTGAACTGAAGTCTCGCTTTGTGTCGATGGTTTGTCATGAGTTTCGCAACCCCCTCAACAACATTCTGCTTTCGGCATCCTCGCTAGAACGATATAACACGCAGCTCTCACCCGATCAACGTCGGGACTATCTGAATGGGATCAAGCTCAATGTAGAGCGGATGACCCAGATGATTGATGACATTCTGGTCATTGGCAGAATTGAGGCTCAAAAACTATCGGTACAGCCTATGCAGATTGAGTTGGTGGAGTTTTGCCGCACGCTAGTGACAGAAGTACAAGCTAACGCTGGGTCTCAGCAACTCACCTTTACCAGTCGTCAGCGTTGCTTGACGGCAGAATTAGATGAAAAATTGCTGCGCTCTATCTTGAGCAATATTCTCTTTAACTCCATCCGCTATTCTCCGGATCAGAGCCAGATTAGTCTGTGGTTGTCCCAGCGTAACGGTCAAGTTATTTTTCGCATCAGCGACAAGGGCATTGGCATTCCCCAGGAAGATTTGCCCTACTTATTTGAACCGTTTCATCGCGGTAAAAATGTGAGTAATATTCCAGGTACGGGCCTAGGACTTAATATTGTGAAACGGTTTGTAGACGTTTATAACGGGCAGATTAAAGTGGACAGCAAGATAGGCGTGGGAACCACCTTTACCGTTGCTTTACCCCTACAGTTTCGTGCCAGTGCAGTTTAGAGTTTACCCGATATAGCAATCCTAAGTGAGTGATAAATTTCTTCTCCCCCTCTCCCAAGCAGGGCTACCGTGTATACATAAGTCTTTTGTTTTGTGTTTCAGGTTCTTTTGGCCCCCTAAATCCCCCAATTCTGGGGGACTTTGATCCGGAAGCCCCCCAGAATTGGGGGGTTGGGGGGCTGAGAGGAGTTGTGTAGACACGGTAGCCCAAGCAGGGAGAGGGGGTTGGGGGGTGTAGCTCGCTTCCCGCAGGGTGGGCGTTTATGATTCAGATAGGATTGCTATAGAACTTGTTAATTTGAGCAGGAACCACAAAGGCACAAAGGACACGAAGTTACT
>JAYKHH010000280.1:0-3299 GCA_035285265.1 Leptolyngbyaceae cyanobacterium
GCTGCAACCGATTGCCTGCCTCTAGAAAACGCGACAAGATTGAGCAATATCTTCAAGATGTGGAGGCCACATTTCCAATTCTGCCCTACCCTAGAAGCTGCTACTTGGCATGCCCTAGAACGTGCTCGGCTAATCGTGAATGGTCGAACGCCTGCTTTCCAAGATGGGCAAATTGCAGCGATCGCCTCTGTCAACAATCTGATTCTCGTCACCAACAATGTTTCTGACTACACTAACTTTCAAAACCTAAAAATAGAAAACTGGTTCACACCATAATCAAGCTAATAGGGGACTTGCGCGAAAATAAAATCTCCAGGATGCGTTACGGCTAACGCCTAACCCATCCTACGTCGGGTACATTATTTAATTGCAAATCCTTAGGCTTCTAATCGGAGTGTGAGACAAATTTAAGACATCACCTCGGATTAAGATAAGAGCGGCTCACCCAAGGTAATCTTACGAGAGGCATTGTGACCTAGGAGTTCCATGTGACCCAGGAGTTCCATATTTCTGTAACCCCCGTAGGGGAAGATGAATACTTAGTGCGAACCGAGCAGGTGGCACCTGGAGTCCCTTTGGCAGAGGAGCAGTTGGTCTGGCCTGTGGAAGCGTGGCTGAGCTTGGCTCGTCAATTAGATCCCCGACAGATAGATCCTCGGCAGACCGAGCCCATGCCTGATTTCTTAACTTTGGGTCAGCAACTTTACTCAGCTTTATTTCAAGGCACCTTGCGAGATAGCTGGATGACAGCGCAGGGCATTGCACAGCATCAACGAGAACAACTTCGATTATGCCTAGGAATTAAAGGCTCCCGCTTAGCTCGGTTGCCCTGGGAGATGCTGTATGCCGATGCCCGTCCTTTAGCGACTAGTCCAGATATTATTTTTTCGCGCTACCAATCGACGACGGGATTACTCTATCCCACTCTGGATTTAGAAACCGATGGGATGGATATAGAGCGACCGATCAGAATTTTGTTGGCGATCGCCGTTGCCAATTCCCAAGAATGCCTAGAATTTAAGCGGCAAGCAATTCAGTTACAAGCAGAACTTTTGAATGGCCAAGGGCCAAGTTCATCCCTAAGTGGACGTTATACGTCTGGTAACTCAATACCAGGCGTACGAGATCTGGGACTACGAGATTTGGGATTAAGGCGAGAGCTACCCACGCTAGAAATACAACTGACCATTTTAGAGCAACCGGATCGCACCCAACTGACCCAAGCCTTAGAGCAAGGTCAATATCAGATTTTGCACTACATCGGGCACAGCCCTGCGGGAGTTGCAGGGGGTGATCTAGGGTTAATAAATCACAAAACAGGATTGCCAGAGTCTTTAAGTGGAGATGACTTAGCAGGATTGCTGGTGAACAATGGGGTACGTATGGCACTGCTCAACTTCTGCCGCCGAGCCTCGACCCTGACGACGATGGCGATCGCTGACACCAGAGATCAAGACCTAGCAGCTACCTTGGTGAAACGGGGAGTGCCTGGGGTATTGACTCTAGCAGATAACCTCCCCGATTCGGTAACCCTAAATCTGACTCGGTTGTTTTATCGTTATCTCAGCCAAGGTCTTGCTATTGATCTCAGCTTAAGCCGAGCCAGACAATGGTTACTAGCGCACTATGGAATGCAGCAATGGTATTGGGCTTTACCCATTCTGTATTTACGTCCAGGGTTTGAGGGCTATGTCAGCGATCGCCCTAGGTTAGAGACACTCCGAAGCACTGCGTTTGTAGCCCCACTCCCTCTAAGCTCCAACGGTCAGACTGTAGCCCCTGTCCCTTTCTGCTCTGAGTCTCTTCAACAAATATTGGGGATTGATCTAGAGATTCCAGTTGATTCCTCGATCGTAGAACCTCAAAACTTTGAGGAGGAGGAAGCCAAAGGTCAATTCGGGTTGATGGCTGATTTCGATGAGGGTGAAGCATTCGATGATGATGAAGTGTTCGATGATGGTGAGGCGTACGATGACGATGAAGAATCCAGCTATGGAGAAGACTCAGAGTTAGTTTCTGGTTTACTGCGTCAGCTTTCCCAGGCGAATCTGGACAGTAACCCCATGGCTGAGGAACCGATGATACTCGCCTCTGAGGATGAAAATCTATTACCTCATGCAGAAATAGATAAAGCATGGGTTTATGATGACTTCCCAGAAAATCCTTTGTATGCCCAAGGGCGATCGCCCGATCCCGCACTCCAGGAACCTGTCCTAGCTTCAGAGCAGATTCCCAGCCCAGTAATGCCTAAAAAGGTTAGTCTGAAACCTTCCCGTTTTTTAACTGCAAGCGCTCCCTCTCAAAACCCAGATCATCCAAAGAATTCAGGTTTTCAAGAATGGCTAGAGTGGGGAGGTGTGGTTGGAGTAGTAGGTTTAGCAGCAGTGGTGTCCTCTAGTGTCGGGTTCTTATGGAGTCTGAGCCCTCAACTACCTTTTAAACAGACTTCCTCTCCATCACCGGCAGCTACCGACCGGAGCCAGTCCCCTTCACCCAGTCCTCAGCAAAACCTAGAGACTCGTCCCATGGCGACGGATCTCCAAGTTATGAATTCAGCTAAGCTAACAGCTTTGGCGATCGCTGCCTTTGAGCGGGGCAACTTGTTGGCAGGGCAACAGGCAGTAGAAACCTTGTTAGATCGAAATGCTTTAAAAGAGGCTGAAGTTGCATTGTTGGCTATCCCTGATGCTCAATTGCAGGAACCAACGGTTAGTTTTTTACGAGGCAGACTGGCGTGGCAGGCCGCAAAAGCGGCCAACTCAGACTATACCCTTCAGGATGCTCAACAGGCGTGGGAAGCAGCAATCCGCCGCCAGCCCAACCAAGTGCTTTATCACAATGCTTTAGGGCTTGCCTACTATGCCCAAGGCAATTTGAGTCAGGCTGACCAGGCGTGGTTTCAAGCCTTGTATTTGCTAGAAACTCAACCAACCCCAACCCCTCAATCGCCTCAAGCAACAACTCAGACTTCTGTGCCTGGGGAGACTTCTTTGCAACAAGAAACGCTGACTGCCTACGCCGGACTCGCCCTAGTTCTGGCAAGATCAGCGCAGAGTCAACTGGCCGCTAAGCGGGCGGGCTTACTGAGTAAAGCGACTAAATTACACCAGAAGGTAATGAAAGATGACCCGATTGGGTTTCAGCCAGAGGCACTCCGCAAAAACTGGATGTGGACGGAACAGATGATTCAAGAGTGGCGATCGCTGATTCAGGAATGATTAGGTTCCAGGTGTCGGGTGTCAGGTGTTGCCCTGAGCCCTTCGACGCAGTTTACAGTGAGCGGAGTCGAACTGCTCAGA
>JAYKHH010000281.1:0-7872 GCA_035285265.1 Leptolyngbyaceae cyanobacterium
GGATCAAACACTAAATAAAGGAGGATCGCTGCGATCATACCCTGACGGATGCCTCCATCTAGAGCTAAGGGCTGATGCAGATTCTTTCCCACTCGTCACCTAAGCATGTGGATAATCCCTAGGTTGACGTTAATTTCGTAAGCTTTCCGTAAAATTCCGGCATTTGCCGGTATTCCCAGCTTTGATTTTCGTGTAGAATCACTTGTGCAGGTTTGGCTGGCTGTTGCCGTAAGACTGCAGGGGTGCTGATTTTAGAATCTAAATTTGTAGCTTGACTGGAAATCATAATATTTGGTTCCCAGGTGATCTAAATCATATATTCTACCAGGCCACCCTAGTAGTCTTAAGACTATGCGGATGAGTCCTGTTTTTAACATCAAACTATAGGCAAACCTTACCTGCCTATTGAGCGGGATTTGATTAATTTAAGGTTGCCGTTAAACAGCGGATTAAGCTGTTTGCCAATCAATTGTCCAATATAAGGTCTGCTTGACGTATGGTCTCTGGCTGCAGGAGTGCTCAGTAAATAACATGGCTACTTTAATGAATCTTCAGTATCGAAGAACCACCCCTGAAGAGAATCAGTTGTATGATCACCTGCTGCAGCGGGTTGAATCTGAGTCACCTAGCCGGATGATTGAACGCTTTCGCCTGCTCTTTGTAGATGGGGTAGGCTACCCTGACCCCCATATTCCTCTGGCGCTAGACCAAGTGGCTGCCTCTAAGGACGCCGATCAAGCCTTTAACTTTATTTTGAATCGCTGTTGCCATATTGTTATCAACCGCTGGCAAACTCGCTCTCAGTTCCATCCAGCAATTGCTGAGTTAATGTCTGTGTTCGAGGAACGTCCTACGAGGCCAGTCAATGACTTTAACCGTCGTCGGGCTGTTAAACGAATCCGGGACTTGGTGGCCCAGTTTGTGCATAGTGAGCAGTTTCATACCTTAAATCGGTTATCTCAGGTTTTAAATGAATCTAACGATACTGTTGATAACCTAGGTAGCAGACCTTTAGGCACCATGATCCGGCGCTATCCCTACCTGTATCAGCACTGCCTTTTAAGTGAAGACAGCACCTTTGAACATCAGCAAGTCATTCAGAAAATCCAAACAGAGGTGCAACAGCAATTTGAAATTGATCTGTCTCAATACGTTACCTACCAGGTTCGTCGAACTCAACTGTCTCGTTTAGAGGCATCTTCAACGGTGCTCCGAACCTTACAACCTGTGAAGAATCCCACTTTGCTGAATGATGGTGAACTGAGTACAGCCCTGAAGCACTTTGTCGGTAGGGTGGAGCGGGCAGGCACCTACAAGGATGTAGCCCAACAATTTCAAGCCCATCTTGCTAAACCTTCCTCCTTTGCTGCATTCAAGGATGATTTTTACCAGTACATTACGACCTCAATCGAGCCGGGCTACGGTCGGCATAAATTCAATAATCAATTGCATTTACAGTTAAAAAATATTTATCCTGATCAGGACTCCCAAAAGATTAATGATTTGTTGATTGTCAGAACCTGTAGTCAAGTTCTGAATTTTCTAGTGATAGACAGCCCTCAAAATCCTCAACATTTCGTTTTTCTTGACCTAGTTAATAACATGGGGGTAATTCGCACTACTGGGCTGATTCTCAAGGTGGTTCTGTTTTGCCGGAAGGTCAAGCCTTATTTAGAAAAGCGGTTTTCTATCCTATTTAACCATTATGAATCCTGTAGCCGAGAGGGAGTTGTGTGGTTAATCCAGACTTTGGAGAATATGAATGTGGCTATGAGCACTAACTTCGGCGCAGTGGATCTATCCTTCATTCGTTAAGCTGTCTTAACAGCCATGATTTTATAGGTAGGTAAGACAAGCAAGGTAGGTAGGACAAGTAAGGGTAGCGTTTTGGGTTCTTTCCTACATTCTTCCGCTTGATGCGGGAGCCGTCTAAACTTTAGGAACAGAAGTTTAGAGTAGGATGAGCCATGGATGTGATTCCAGCGATTGACCTATTAGAGGGTCGCTGTGTACGCCTCTACCAGGGTGACTATGGGCGATCTCAGATTTTTAATGAGGATCCGGTGGCAGTGGCCAGACAGTGGGTTGACCAGGGGGCAACCCGGTTACACCTAGTGGATTTAGATGGGGCGAAGGAAGGAACGCCAGTCAATTTACCCGTTATTGAAGCCATTGTGCAGGCTGTAGGAGTACCCGTGCAAGTGGGGGGAGGGTTGCGTGATCAGTCCAGTGTAGCCCGTATATTAGCGCGAGGGGTGAGTCAAGCCATCCTAGGAACTGTAGCAGTTGAACAGCCTGAGCTAGTGGCTCAACTGTGCCAAGAATTTCCTGGCAAAATCATTGTAGGTATTGATGCCCGTCAGGGTCGAGTGGCAACGCGAGGCTGGTTAGAAACCTCAGAGGTGTTGGCAACAGACCTAGCTCAGCAGATGGCACGGTTAGGCGTTGCAGCCATTATCTACACCGACATTCACCGCGATGGTACGCTCCAAGGCCCTAATCTAGAAGCTTTGAGAGAACTGGCTTCCGTGATTGAGTTACCCATTATTGCCTCCGGTGGCGTTAGCTCTGTTACGGATTTACTCAGCCTCTTAGCCCTGGAATCCTCTGGTGTGACTGGCGTAATTGTGGGTCGTGCCCTCTATACTGGTGAAGTTGATCTACAAGAAGCCCTGCGTGCTATTGGCCCTGGTCGCTGGCAGGATGTCCCTCCAGATTTAGGAACTTCTGCTTTTGCCTAAGGGTGCAATCGGTACAAAAGTACCTATCCTGATTAAGTGAGGAATGATACGTTAGGGACGTGGCTTGCTAGATTCTACGTCCCGGCAAGATGGCTGAAGGAATTTTGACGGGAATGATGCATTTGGAGAAGGATAAAGTCTGTGAATAAATCTCGCTTCCCAGCCAAAATCCGCGATTCTTGGCAGATGTTGTTTTCCCTGCTGATGTTTGGGTTTATGTATCTGCCGATTTTGGTTCTGACCTTCTACAGTTTTAATCAGTCTCCTTATAGTGCGGGCTGGGAGGGATTTACCCTTTCCTGGTATCTCAAGTTTTTTGGAGATAGCCGCATCCTTTTTGCCTTACGAGATAGTCTCACCGTTGCTTTTGCCGCTGTGAGTATTGCCGCTGTCATCGGTACCTTAATGGCTGTGGGTTTAGCGCGGTATCAATTTCCAGGGAAAGCCTTGTATCGCGGCATGTCTTACCTACCGCTGATTATTCCCGATATTGCGATCGCCGTCGCTACGTTAGTCTTCCTAGCCGTTGCCAGTATTCCCCTCAGCCTTTGGACGATTGTGGCAGCCCATGTGGTGTTTTGTTTAGCCTATGTTGCGATCGTGGTTTCTACTCGCCTCACAAGTCTCAATCCCCACCTAGAAGAAGCAGCCCTAGATCTGGGAGCATCTCCTGTTCAAGCTTTCATCCAAGTGTTATTGCCAGAGTTAATGCCCGCGATTATTTCTGGATGTTTATTAGCCTTTGTCCTCAGCATGGACGATTTTCTGCTGGCAAGTTTCACCGCAGGCAATGGGGCTACCACCCTGCCCATGGAGATTTTTAGTCGGATTCGGACTGGAGTTAAGCCGGATATTAATGCTCTGAGTGTGGTCTTAATGATTGCTTCTGGCATCGTTGCTTTTATTGCGGAGATGATTCGGTATCGCAGTTCCCAAAAACGTAATTTCTCATAACCCCTGTTTCTCATAACCCCTGTTAAAAGGGAAGTCAAACTTGCTTGCTAGTAGCTAGTAGTCCTGGGCGTGACTCGACCCATGCTTCTTTAGGAGGGCATGGCACTGCCATGCCCCTAACAATGGTCGGTTGATTGCCGCCGCAGTCTACTAGTGGCTAATTGCAATCTTTGCAAGATCAGCATAATTACTATCTGAACTTAAATTCTTGATGAACAAATCATCAAGTTCCTGGAATCCTTGGAGGCAGGGGGCGCATAGTTTCTGTAGGCGCTCCGAGGGTTGGTGCAATTAGGACTGATGCATCAGACTCCTGATTCCTGGGCTTTCAATAGGAAACTAGCGATGAAAGTTTTGCTGCTGAGTCACAATCTGGAGGGAGGAGCTGGGGGGGCTGCTTATCGAGTCCATAAAGGGCTACGGAACCTGGGTGTTGACTCTCAAGTTCTCATCCAAAGGCATTGGGACTCCTCGCAGTCTAAGGACGATGATACTGTCAGGGCAATGCCCAAGAATAAGTTCTCTAAATGGTTGAACCCAACCTGGAAGCAGGAACTAGACTGGCGACCCCTAAGGGCCTACTATCCTGACCATGATTCTGGCATCTGTTTCTATACCCAGTGGCTACCTGACTCAATTCCGTCCCAAGTCGCCAAGCTAGAGCCAGACCTGATTAACTTACATTGGGTGTCTGGAGGTTTTTTACAAATCGAGACTCTCCCAAAATTTAAGCAACCGCTGATCTGGACGCTCCATGATATGTGGGCTTTTACCGGGGGGTGCGATTATAGCCAAGGGTGCGATCGCTATCTTAATTCCTGTGGGGCATGTCCCTATCTACGTAGCCATAAAACCCAAGATTTATCCCGTCAGATCTGGCAGCGCAAAGCTCAAGCCTGGAAGCATCTCAATTTAACCATTGTGACTCCTAGCCATTGGCTAGCCCAATGTGCCCAATCTAGTGCGCTGTTGAGAAACTTCCGTGTGAAAGTTATCCCCAATGGCCTGGATACCAGTCAGTACAAGCCCATTAACTCCAAAATGGCACGACAATTACTCGGTTTGCCCCCAGATAAACTGCTGATCCTGTTTGGTTCTTGGGGCCATAATCGTCGCAAAGGGGGTGATTTATTGCAACCTGCCTTAAAGCGCCTGAGTCAGGCTGGCTGGCAGGAAAAGGTAGAGGTTGTAATTTTTGGTGTGACCCAACCCAAAGTTAAGCCTGATTTAGGTTTTAAAGCCCACTATCTAGGCCGGTTAAATGATGAACTTTCCTTGGCACTCGCCTACTCTGCCGCCGATGTGTTTGTTGCCCCATCCTTGCAAGATAACCTGCCGACCACTGTTATGGAAGCGATCGCCTGTGGGGTGCCCTGTGTGGCCTTCAATATTGGGGGAATGCCCGACCTAATCGAACATCAGCAAAATGGTTACCTAGCCCGACCCTACGAGATTGAAGATTTTACTCAAGGGATTGCTTGGGTGCTAGGTAATTCAGAGCGTCATCAACACCTAGCCTATCGAGCCCGGGAAAAAGCAGAACAGGAATTTACCCTGGAATTGCAGGCTAAACGCTATCAGGCTTTGTTTGAGGAAGTTAGGGGGTAGGTGTCAGGTGTCGGGTGTCAGGTACCAGGTGGGAAGGCTGAGCTAATCTCGGTGCTTTGCCTTCCTTGTGCGGGAAGAGGGGGAAGAGTTAGGCGTTAGAGATTCAGATTGGATTGCCAGGAGGGGTGCCTAGGACTTGATCTAAGGGATGGTTGTCGAGCAGATTGTTGGGTGCTGGCTCAATAATGGGGTGAGAAACTGCATGGCTTGCTTCCGTGTTTTCCTCATCTGGATGAACCCGATCCGGCGATCGCAGAGCAATCAGGGCGGCTTTAGTGACCATTGCGATCGGGACTGCCACAATCACACCCAGCAATCCCCCAACCCGTGCCCCAGTCAAGACTGAGACTAAGACCCAGACGGGGTTTAAGCCGGTAATACTCCCTAGAATGCGTGGGGCAACCAGGTTCTCTAGAATTTGCTGCACCAGTACAGCCGCTCCTAAAACCTGCAAGCCCAACCAGACATTTTGCAGGGCAACCAGTAGGGTAACTAGGGAGATCCCGACCGTACCGCCATAGGGAACCAAGGCCATAATGCCAATGGTTAAGCCAAATAACAAACCAAAGGGAACCTTGAGCCACAAAAATGCTGGGATTAAAGCCGAAGCCATACAGGTGGCAACGATAATCTGACCAATAAAAAAGTTTTGAAAACTGAGGCGTAGGGTTTGGGAAAAAGGTTGGCGAATGGATGCAGGCAGCCAATCAATTAAACTAATCCATAGGCGATCGCCGTGCTGTAATAAGTAAAAAGTCAGCACCATCGTCAGCAAGAAATCTAACAGGCTAGTCACTGTAATGACTGCCAAATTCAATGCCTGTCCCGCAATCTCCTGCAATTGCCCCTTCACACGGTCATTAATTTGAATCACCAAGGCATCTAGGTTAATCGGCAACCCCATGCTCTCTGCTTGATCATTCAAAAAAATCAACTGCCGCCGCCCAGACTCAATCCACTCTGGTAGGCGAGCTACTAATTGCTGAGCTTGCGTCAGTGCGATCGGAATTAAGGTAATACCCAAGCCTAACAACACAGAAAGGGCGAGTAAAAATACCAAAATTGATACTTGCGATCGCTTGGCTCCCTGTTGTTCCATCCAATGCACAGGATAATTCAGCACAAAGGCCAGCAACGAAGCCCCGGCTAGAATTGCAATCAGGGAATGGAAGTAGTTAAAAATGGAAGCAAACGCCCAAGCATTGAGCACTAGTAAAGGAATGGCTAGGGCGATCGCCATCAGCCGCGAAAATGGAGAAAATCCCTGCCACCAGGTTAAAAGTGTGCGAATTCGCATGGATCAAACTTGAATGATCTAATTCACACTATAGGGCTAAGCGATCCCCCACAACAGCCCTCGGAAGTTGGAAAATTAGCAACATCGGAATTGAAATCTAGATGCGTCAAATATTGTTGCTACCGCCAACTTGGGTGGCACCCTCAGGGGTGGGTGGATGATAGGTCATGGATTGGATGCCCAAGCGCCCTGGCCCTGTAAACCGATTGAGGGTGAAGGAAATGCCCCCTAGCATGACTCCAATCACGCCCCGAATACCGCCACTGGATTGTAGGGCCGTTACCGTATCCATCCGTACCGATGAGTCTTTCCATAACCATGCTCCTGGTTCTACATCCAGGACTTCGCCAGGGGCTAGGTATTTCTCAAATACGTTGCCATAGCCGTGGATCAGCAATAGCCCTACGTCTTTTTTGACTTGGAAGCGATCGATAAATAGCCCCCCACTGCGGCTAAAGAACAGGTTAGCTAGTCCTTTTTGGAAAAAGAAATTATATTCCACATGGCTCGTAGCTAACAGAAATTGGTGCTCCCGGACATCTACGGACTGACCCTTCTCCAGCCGCAGCGCCACAATCTGTCCAGGAGATTCCCGCGAAAAGGCAATGTTTCCAGGCCCGTGGGCTTCTGTGATAAAAATCTCTAAACCTGCAAAGTAGCGCTTAGCGGCTCCCTTCAAACCTTTTACGCCCAAGCGCACCTGGGGATGCTTCCATAGCAGAATGTGATGCTCAAAGTAGACAGATTGCTGCTGCCCTAACTCAACATCCACAACCGGTACCACGTCTCCTTCAATCTTAACGATCATGTCACCGATGCGAATAGGAGCGTCAGGATTCTTCAGTTCAGGAATGGGTTCATTTTCAAATCCAGGTATAGGGCTACCCATGTGCTGGTATTCCTGAGGGGAAGATGGCTGTTCAGGCGCGGTCATTGATTTCTGCCTCACAAGTAGGAATCAAGGCTAGCTCAGGGAGATGATGAATTCAGATTTTGTACCTGTTGCCACTCCCACTAGGAACTGAAGTTCCTAGCTCATAGTTGAAGTCCATTAAAATGGACTCAAATACTCTTCCAGTCCTGTTTACAGGACTTTCACTGTTAGCCCGGAATTGATTCCAGGGCGGGGCTGCAAGGTGGGGTTAAGCTAGGCGCAAGATCTGAGTGAACCTATCCTTGCGGTAGGGGCATGGCACTGCCATGCCCCTACCGCAAGGGTTACGCTAATGTCTCCTAGGTACTTGGTTTTGCCTCAGGAAACATGCACTTCTC
>JAYKHH010000282.1:0-5559 GCA_035285265.1 Leptolyngbyaceae cyanobacterium
TGCCATTTTGGAATACCGCACCCTCTCTAAGTTGAAGTCTACCTATGTCGATGCCTTGCCTACCCTGGTGCATCCAGACACGCAACGGGTGCATACCGACTTTAACCAGGCAATTACTGCGACGGGACGGCTCTCCTCTTCTAATCCCAATTTACAAAATATTCCGATTCGGACTGCTTTTAGTCGGCAGATTCGTAAGGCATTTGTTCCAGAGGCCGGGTGGTTACTGGCTGCGGCAGATTATTCTCAGATCGAGTTGCGGATCTTGACTCATCTCACCCAAGAGCCAGTGCTGGTAGAAACCTATCAAAAGAATGAAGACGTACATACGCTCACGGCACGGTTGCTGTTAGAAAAAGAAATCATTACCCCAGAAGAACGCCGTCTCGGCAAAATCATTAATTTTGGTGTGATCTATGGGATGGGTGCTCAGCGCTTTGCTAGGGAAGCTGGGGTGAAAGCCAGCGATGCTAAGGTGTTTATTGAGCGCTTTAACCAGCGCTACCCTAAGGTGTTTGAGTATTTGCAGCAAATGGAACGGGAAGCGATCGCCAATGGTTACGTAGAAACCATCCTGGGTCGTCGCCGCTACTTTAATTTCACCAGTGACTCCCTCCGCAGACTCCGAGGGTCTGATCCACAGGACATTAACCTAGACACGCTCAAAATCCGCGACCAGTACGATGCTGGACTCCTGCGGGCCGCCGCTAATGCTCCGATTCAGGGTTCTAGTGCAGACATTATCAAGATCGCAATGGTGCGACTTCAGGGCATTCTCCAGTCCTACCAAGCTCGACTGCTCCTACAAGTCCACGATGAACTGGTGTTAGAAATCCCCCCTGAAGAGTGGGAAGCTTTACAACCACTGATCAAATCCACCATGGAAAAAGCAGTGCCGCTCAGCATACCGTTGATGGTAGACATCCACGCAGGGCAAAACTGGATGGAGACAAAGTAGAAGTAGACAAAATATCCCTGAGTCTGGATAGTATTTCGATCAACCCACTATTTACGCTTGACAGGAGATTGTTATGAGTCTGGTTATTTCAAATGAAATCATGCAAGTGAGTGGGTTATCCGAAGAAGACTTCTTATTGGAAGTCATTATTATGTTGTTTCAAAGAAAAAAAATTAGCATTGGCAAAGCCAGCAAATTAGCAGGGCTACCTTTGCTGAAGTTTCAACATGAATTAGCAATGCGTCAGATTCCGATCCACTACGATGTGGAGGAGTTTGAGGCAGATTTGCAAACGTTGCAAAAAGCAGGGCGATTGTGATTGTTGTCAGTGATACGTCTCCGATTACTAACCTTGCTGCGATCTTCCATCTAGATCTAATCCGGCAGCTCTATGGCAAGGTCGTAATTCCGGCAGCAGTGTATCGGGAGTTGACAATGGTAGGAGATGAGATTCCTGGTTGCCGCGAAGTGCAGACGCTTGATTGGATCAAATTAGGGTACCTCCTTGTAATAAAAATAGGCATGACTAAATAGCGTGATGAATGTTGGGGGACACGGCCATGCTCCTCCTGCCAAGGTTGCTATCAACCGTTTATTCCGTCCAACCGCAACACCCAACAATATTCCTTGGGCCTTCTAATATTTCAAGCCCTAAGGGTTATTACTTAATTAGTTGCTGAACATAAAGTTTTGGGAACCTATCCTTTTGTATCTGGTCATGTCTTGAAGACGACAGACTGTTAGCAGTTGTCAATCATCCGTGTGTTCTAGATGGCCCCCTGTGATCTGTCTATTGCGTTCCTTAACTTATCTCTGAATCAATATTATGAAGAATTCTGCAAAAGAGCCTTCTAGCCACCCGTGGTGTTTTTCTAGGCAATGTGCTTCGGGCGCTATTCTTGCTACAACCTTGTTACTGGGGGGATATGGGGCTCCTGGCGTGTATGCGGTTACCCCTAGCGTACAAATTAGCCAAAATATCCAAGGCTGGGACGCAGTTTTACAGATGGCTAGGCTTGTGGGGGCCAACCAAGAAACCAGCGCTTACGTGCTTCAGATGAATGTATTGAATAAGCCTGCTACTTCCTATGCCAACGCGGTCTACCAATTATTTGCTCGTAAGGGCGATCGCTGGATACAGGTATACAGCAGCACTGGGGCTAGGTTGATTTCAGGGGCGGCTGGGCCAACCAGGCTAGCCCCTGAAGTGATTACCTTAGAAGACATTCAAAGCAAGTTAGGCCGGGATGTGAATTGGGCTAATGTAGAACTGCAATCCGTTGTCCAACTGCGCTACGACCTGCAAGGGGGAGCGCGGGATCAAATTTTGAGATTTGAACAAACTAAGGCTTATCGTGAGATCGCCCAGACAACTACCACCCAATTGATCAGCAGTCGCACCACAGCCTTAACTCAAACCTCAACCCCTCGAATGACTCAGTCCCAGAGTATCAGTTCTAGTGGTCAGAGTGCCCAGTATCAAGGCAGTAGCTGTAGAGGGTTCGTACAGTCAACTCAGACGACCCAAGCTATCAGTGCCGCCAACAATACTCAAGCTGTGAATCGGGGGCACTTTAGTTTGGCAATTCTGCAAAAGCAGCAAACTCTACCCTATGCGATCGCTAGAGTCTCTCTCATGGCTAAACGTCCAAAAGGGTACTTGAGAGAGCGGTTTATCGGTGACTTCCGTTACAAGATCAAAAATAATCAGCTGCAGAAGGCGAAGTTTATTCGAGGTTTAAATCCGGGTGACTTGGTTGTAGTGCGCCTCTTTGACCCCCAGAACAACCTGATTGGCTATAGCCAGTTTGAATTATTAGCTGACTTTGCGGCAGTTAATTTGGTGCTCTCCGACCAACCCGCCACCAACCCCACGCTCCGAACCGTTTACGGCATTGATGCTAATCAAGACGGCATCCTTGATCGGGGCACTCAGGTTTTCGATTACTTTACTCGCACCAATCCAGTTACGAGCCGAAATTTTAGTGACGCGGTGGTAACCTTTTTGAGCAGTACCCATACGGTGAATCTTAGTGGATTCACCTTGAGTAATCTACCCGCTCCCCAAAGCTGTTTGTATCCAGGTTCCCTGTATCAAGGCAATTTTTCGGTGGTAAATAATACTCTGCGAGTCTTCAGCTCTAGATTGGCATCGGCTATAATTTCACCACCCACACGAGTCGTGAGCCTTATAGACGTTAGCTCCACTAGGCTTTCGACTTACGAAGTTAGCAAACTAGCCGTGAATTACAAAGAAGTAGGTGTGAGTCAGGGCATCATCACAAGCATTCGTGACGATAATGATGATGACGATGACGATGACGATGACGATAATGACGATCTCAAAAAGCGTCGTCGCAACTGTAATCAGGGGATTGGCAATGGCTCAGAAGGCTGTGATCCGGGTAAATCCCGTCCCCATGGCGGCAGCAATGATGAAGGGGGACGCACTCCAAGCAGTGGAACTCTACGCAAACCTAATAGGTAGGAATCGTAAACCCTTGACAACCTCAGACTTGAGGTTGTCAGTCCTCATAAATAAGGAGTCGAGCAAAGCTTCTAACCTGCACGACTCCTTAACTGCATAATTTCTAACCATGAAGCCCTGTCAATGTTTCTGCCAAATCTGCAACTATTGCAGTTTCAGGAACTTGAGGTGTCTGGAGCGGCTTCTTGAGTCGTTGCTACAGCGTTCTTTTCCTGTGCTCTTTTTTCCTGTTGTTTCCGATCTGCTTTCAGCAGATCCTCCATAACTAGACGAGCCTGAGCCATTTTTTCTAAATTGCTGCGGTAGAGATCCAGATCTTTTTGCAGCTTGTCTATGGGTAGATGCAGAGCCTCGCACAATTGCTTGAGGGTTTCCAGACGCCGAGTTTCGTCTTTGACAAGTTCTGAGTCTGCCAACTCCAGTAAAGTAAACAGGCCGATCGCAAACAAACGGCTGTACTTAAATTGAGCGTTTTCTGAAATCTGTTGGAGGGCTGCTTGAAGATTCGCAGGGATGTCTGAATTCCCAGGTTGGCTCATTTTTGTCACCAACTCTTCGGCAGAGAGTTGCTGAGCCATTGCTTCTAGTTGGGCAGCATCTTGCTGATACTGCTGTGCATCGTTTCCTAGGGCTTGACAGAGGGCACTAAAAATAGAATCCTTATCTGCTTCAGGACGATAGCCTTGCATGAACTGATTGAAGGATGATACAACCCCTAGGGCATAGATGGGGTCGTAGCGAAAGTTGGCGTTAACTGAGAGGAGGTGCATCTCTACCATTAACTCTTCCACCACTCGACGATAGATGGAATGGACGGGACGAGTATGAAGAGTATAGAAACTACGCTTGGTCTCTGAAACGGTACGGACAGTGTTCACGGTTGGCTTTTGATGGTTCAGTACTCTCTATTGTCATGCTTGCCAGCGACTTTGCCAAGACAAGCCTTGATTTAACACCCAATGGCGGATCAATGCCTCCTTCAAGATCGCTCCTTTATCAGCTATTCAGCATTAAACTGCTTTATCCTGTGGATCGGGGTCTTTGCGAAGATGAACCAGAAATTCCAGGTGATTTTCTAGATCCTCGACAGATTGTATTGTACTTCAGGATTGGAGTTGAGGCTACGCCACCCTATTGGGTTGATTCCCTAAGCAACCGATGATTGAGGATGTTAGACGAGTCTTGAGAGAGGAAAATCAGGGGGACAGCACCCATTACAAATCCCTCACAAAGAGATGGGCAGATGTGCGATCGCCCTGTATGATTAGCGATCAGACTCTTAGGGTAACGAGTGATACAGATGGTTAAGACGGCGTGGGTTTTTCCTGGGCAAGGATCGCAGGCGATCGGGATGGGGGCCGATCTACAAGCGCTCCCTGCTGCCCAAGCAAAGTTTGAACAAGCAGAGCAGATTTTAGGGTGGTCTGTCCTAGAAATTTGCCAGCACCCAGAAGATAAGGTATCCCGAACGCTCTACACGCAACCCTGTCTTTACGTCGTGGAAAGCATTCTGGCAGATCTGCTGTTAGAGCAAGGACAAAAGCCGGATTTAGTGGCAGGGCATAGCTTAGGGGAGTATGTGGCTCTTTATGTGGCTAGAGCTTTTGATTTTGAAACGGGGTTACGCCTTGTCAAGCGTCGTGCTGAGTTAATGGATGGTGCTGTGGGTGGCGTGATGGCAGCACTGATTGGCTTCGATCGCACCCAATTAGAGCAGAAAATTCAACAGACAGCGGATGTGGTGTTAGCCAATGATAATAATGCAGGCCAAGTCGTGATTTCTGGATCTTCAGAGGCTGTGGATGAGGTGTTAGCCCAGGTGAAGGCGAAACGAGCGGTTCGTTTAAATGTGAGTGGTGCCTTCCATTCTCCGTTCATGACGGAGGCTGCCGCAGAATTCCAGCAAGTCTTAGAGCCTGTGGCTTTTGCAGAAGCTCAAGTTCCTGTGCTCTCGAATGTAGAACCAGTGCCCGCCACGGCTGCCGGAGAATTAAAAGGCCGTTTAATTCGTCAAATGACGGGGCCAGTACGTTGGCGAGAGATCTCCCTACAATTCCCAGAAGCAGGCATTGAGCAGGTCGTAGAAGTTGGCCCTGGTAAAGTGCTCACGGGT
>JAYKHH010000283.1:0-9204 GCA_035285265.1 Leptolyngbyaceae cyanobacterium
TCTTGAAGAGCGTTCAATACGAGCGATGCCATCGGGTTATTTTCCAGGCTCCCGCCCATCTGTCGGAGACGGGTGCCTGCTTGTAGGCTGCTCATCAACGCATCAAACCCCTGCCCAGTTGAAGAAAGCATCAGGGCAGATTTGCTTTGGGCTTTCTGCATTAGTTGATCGGCCTCGATACGCTGCCGATTGGCTTCGTTCCAACCAATACCAGCTGCGATCGCTAGAACCGTTGAGATCACAACCCCCGTGGTCATGCCCATCAGTAATTTCCGCTGACGAGTCGTTTCCACCTGGCGGCTTTGGCCTACATACATCTGCTGCAAGGAGGTGGGCACGGGCACCTTGCCCCCACTCTGAGTAAGCCATTGTTCCGCCTGCTCTAGGTCATCTCCTCGCAATAGCAAACTTTCCTTGCTCCCCTTTTCCTCCCACTCGATCGCCCGTAACAACAAGCGCGTATGGGCATGGAGATGTTCCACATCCGTATCCAAGATTCGTAAAAGCTGCGTAAAATTCGCCGAAAAATCGCTATCGTTCTGGTTAAAGTCCAGCCATTGCACTTTGGCTAATTCTGGATGCAGGGTCGAGGGGTCAATCGGTTGATACAGCAGCGTCACCACCCGTTTGTTGAGCTTGGCGGCATACTCCACCTCATCGGCACAGTACGGCGAGGTTACGGATCGTGGCGACAAAATAAACAAGAAAACATCTGAAGTCTCAATCCCCCGATGGATTTCCCGCTGAAAATCCGCCGTCCCCGCCGCAATATTCTCTTGGTCGAACCAGGTGCGCTTTCCCTGAGCCTGCAAGGCATCATTCAGCTTCCGGGCAAACCCCGAATCGGCACGGGAATAGGAGATAAAGGCATCCAGGGCCAGTCCGGGGGGTTGGTTTAGACTCTCAGTAATGAAGGTTTCCTGCAAGGGTAAGGGCGCATAGGCACGATTCTGATGAGCTATCTTCAACCAGGCTTCTGCATGGCGCAGGTTATACCCTCGCAGCAAGATCGTCGGGTTGCGTTTCTGCCGATCCCATTTCAACGCCTTCGCCAGCAGAACCTTGTGATCAGCGTGATACACCGCGTCCTGCTGCAGAATTCGCAAGAGTTGGCTTTCGGCCTGCTCATAATCGCTGTCTTGCTGATGAGTCAGGTCAATATACTGTAGTCCTTGAACTTTGAGAGGCATTTGCTCCGGTGCTACTGGCTCCACTAACACTGGAATAATCCGTTTATTCAACGACAGCGCATAATCCAACTCATGCTGGCACCAGGGTGATACTACCGACGCTGGCGAAAGCAAATACACCACATTACTGGCTTCCTCAATCCCGCGATCAATTACCGTCTGGAATTCGGCTCCCGCTTGGATATCCGTCGTGTTCGCCCAAACTGTTAACCCTTCCCGCCGTAAGCGATTGCGAATTTTCTCGACCGATGCCATATTTTCCTCGGCATAGGCCAAAAACACATCCGTCATCAAGTTGTCGGCATTCTTGCGACTCTCGGTGATGAACTCACAATGCAAATCTGTCGGCAGACAAGGGGGCTGGGAATCCTTGAACCGCTCTTGCAGCCACTCCTCTGCTTTCAGCCGTTCTTCGCCAATCAATAGATAGGGCGATCGCTTTTGTTGTCGCTCCCATTCCAACGCCTGGGCCAGTAAAAGTGTGTGCTGATGAACATACGCCTTGTGGCGCTCCATAATCGTTAACAGGCCGTTGAACGAGGCTTCAAAATCATCGATTCCTTCCCGGACATAGACCCAATTAATCTTAGAAATCGCCGGATGCAGATTGGGGACACTAGAGTGTTTGCCTGCCGCTTGGTAAGCCTCCCACTGCTCATCTGTTCCGATGGGATTGCGCTGCTGCCAAGTTTCTCGGCTAATTTGCTCTACATGCAACAGCGGGATAATGCGTTTATTCCGTTTCAGGGCTAGCTCAATTTCTAACCCACAATAGGGGGAATTGACCGAATGGGGCGAAATCAGAAATAGAAAATTGTCCGCCCGCTCAATGCCATCATCAATTTGCTTTTGGTAGTCAACTCCCAGGGGAATATCTTCAAAGTCAAACCAAACAGTTAACCCAAGCTCCACCAGTCGCTGGTTGAGCTTCGCCGCAAAGGTCTTGCTATCGGCTCGCCCATAGGAAATAAACACATCCTGAAACGCTTGCATAATCACCCCATCTCAGCAAAATGACCAGAGATTTGGCAGTCTACGTATACTGACTAAATTTCTAGGACTCATTTTACTTTTGACACAAGAGAAAAACAGTAAAATAACAGCATTCATAATATTTTGTTACAAGGGCTTTTGGCAGGTCATGGGCTGGACGGCTTGCTTGGTGGTTTGCTCCGACCCCCAACCCGTCTCCCACGGGGAAGGGTTAGAATCCTTTATCGCTGCTGCAAAATATGACACCCTATGTCGGGGCAATGCCCTTCTGGCCCAATCGATCGGGTTATCCCCAGATTTTGCTCAGGGCAGAAGCCCCCTCAACCCCATGACACGTTCAACCCTGGGGCAACCACACGGGGGGATTGCCCCTACCTAATCCATTCCCAAGCTCAGTAACGGCAGATCGCCAATCACAGTTCTTCTCCCGTTCTCAGAGCAGGGTTTAGGGTGAGAGTCATAAACGGGTGGCAGCCAATCAGAAGACAAAGTGCTCAACTAGCTTATTTTCTTTCTAAGTCAAGTATTCGATCGTACTCTTGCTGGAGTTGATCTTTTTCGGCTTGCAATAACTGAAAAAGCTGACTGGGAAAAGGTTCTCCAAAATTGTAGGGGTCTTTATCCAGAATCCCTGCCCCTCGAATAGCCTTATACAGAGCTACATGCTTGATATATTTCAAAATTTCATCTAACAGCTCCTTGTGTGCTCTCGCTAGATGCATTTTGGTTTCAAGGATTTCCATAATTGCATCGTGATTAGGAAGAATGAAACCTGTTTCTAGCTTACGTTTGATGTCTAGACTCAGGTTGCCTTTGCCATCATCAAAAACCTTATTCCAACTGCCATTATCTTTTTCTAGCCTTAGATACAACGGCCAGTAAAATTCACTCAGTTGTCTTTCTAGGATCTCTAGCTTTTTGTTGCGCTTCAATCGGGCTATTTCCTCTTGTTTTTCCATCAACCGATCCCAAAAGGACTTGGCAACAACACCGAACGCAACACCTAACGTACTCAGCAAAAAAGAGAAAAAGGCTTCCATGGTTGATTGAAGACTGACAAAGGGATAGATGAAATCCTACGCTGCGATCGCCCCATCTTTCACGCTTTCCCTATGATGAATTCAGGGGTGGGTGTACCCATCCTATTGTGACGGGTTAAAAATCCTGTTACACCCGCCCCTACCGGTTCATGCGGGTGTACCCATCCTATTGTAACGGGTTAAAAATCCTGATAAACCCGCCCCTACATCCCCTGTCCTATCTTGATTCTGTGAACCCTATGCCCTCGTTTCAACCCCCTGAATTTGAACAACGGTCAATCCCAACCACCTTGGGTACTATGGTTTACTACACACCTAGGGTTCAAGCCATTCCTGGGGAAACGCCTGCACCGCCATTGGTCTTCCTGCATAGCTTTGGAGGAGGGGCTTCTGCCTATGAATGGTCAAAGGTTTATCCGGCATTTGCTGAAACCCATCCGGTCTTTGCACCTGATCTGATTGGTTGGGGGGAGTCGGCCCATCCTGTGCGCGATTACCAAGTTCAAGATTATTTGACCACCTTGGCAGAGTTTATTCAGCAGGTGACTGAAGTGCCCGTGGCGATCGCCGCTTCCTCCCTCACCGGAGCCTTAGCGATTCGTCTAGCCATTCAACGCCCAGATTTATTTCATTCTTTATTTTTAGTCTGTCCCTCTGGCTTCGCAGATTTTGGGCAGGATGCAGGCCGTCGTTTGCCCCTGCAATTAATCAATGCTCCTTACCTAAGCAGTCTGATTTACACCCTTGGTGCAACCAACGCCTTCGCCGTTCGCAATTTTCTAGAACGGTTTTTATTTGTCCATCCAGAACGAGTCACGGAAGAAATGGTGGCAGCCTATTTAGCATCGGCGCAACAGGTGAACGCTGAATATGCAGCCTTAGCCTTCCTACGAGGTGATCTGTACTTTGATCTAGCCCGTTATCTAGAGCAGTTAACGGTTCCTACTACTATGCTCTGGGGAGAAGAAGCCCAATTCACCAATGTTCGCCTGGGTCGCAGGCTAGCCAATTTAAACCCAAAGGCAATCGGTCGCTTTGAAGCTCTGCCAGACTTGGGGGTCTTACCCCACCTCGAACAACCTGTGATCGTGATTAATGCTTTAAAAAGTCATCTGACTCGTTCGTAATCAGAAGATATGCTAAATTTATCTGGTATGATGAGATGGTAAGACTAAATAGTCATACCATTATGCAGAAAGTCACCATTACCCTAGAAGATGAGATCTTGTGCTTTGTAGATCAGCAAGCTCAGGGAAATAGAAGTGGTTATATTAATAAGCTTTTGAAAGAACAGCTCCGACGGAGTTTGGAAGCAGCCATAATCGCGGCCTTGCAAGAAGATGTCCATAATCTAGAGTATCAAGGGGAAATAATGGCTTGGGATAGTGTTGTAGGCGATGGCATCCATGCCGAACAATAATTTAACCTATCAACGTGGAGAAATTCGTTGGGTACACTTAGACCCAACAGTCGGAGCAGAAACTCAGAAGACTCGTCCTTGTTTAATTGTGCAAAATGACACCATGAACCAGTATGGGCTACTGACGATTATCGTGCCCTTTAGACCTGGCCACAAAAAAGCACCTTATGTGGTCAATGTGAAAGCCAGCCTACTGAATGGGTTAGATCAAGATCGGTTTATGGACATAGGACAAATCCGCGCGGTTGATCACAGCCGAATTTTAGGGGTATTAGGAAGATTGGAAGATACCTATTGGGAGCAAATTCAATTCGCAGTGAATGTAGTTCTGGGATTCAGCCTTTAACGGCAACTCAGCACCAGCGATCGCCCGCTCCTCGCCCGCTTCCCTTTCCCCAACTTGAACGATGGCATCTATAACAACCTTGGCTAAAACCCTTCTATGGGAAGAGCAAGGCTGATGGATCATTCTGCCAAAATTTTCAGTGGATCAGAGCTTAAAGCAGGCCGAATGCCAGCATAGAACCATGAGTCCATCCCTAGACACCTCAGGTTTATCCACTTGTTTACCTACAATCCAGGTGGAGGACGATCGCACGGGTTTGAGTGTGGAGGCTTTAAAACGAGCCTTTACCGATCATCTGTTTTATATTCAGGGAAAAATCCCTGACGTTGCGACGCTCAATGATTTTTATATGGCGCTTGCCTATACCGTGCGCGATCGCCTGCTCTATCGCTGGTTGAGTACAATTCCTATGTATCTCAATCCGTCGGTCAAAGTGGTGGGTTATCTATCCGCCGAATTCCTGGTGGGGCGACACCTAGGTAATAACCTGATTAATCTAGGCATCGACAATAAAGTCCGCCAGATGCTCACGGAGGCGGGGCTAGATCTCAATCTACTTTTAGAGCAAGAAGAGGAACCAGGGCTAGGCAATGGGGGGTTAGGTCGTCTGGCAGCCTGCTACCTGGATTCCCTGACCACCTTGGAGATTCCTGCGGTTGGTTACGGGATTCGCTATGAATTTGGAATCTTTGACCAAGAAATTCAGAATGGTTGGCAAGTCGAAACCACCGACAAATGGCTGCGATACGGCAACCCTTGGGAAATTGTTCGCCCTGAAGCAACGGTGGATGTGAAATTAGGAGGGCGCACAGAAGCCACTATCAATGGGCAAGGTCGTTACTGTGTGAATTGGATTCCCAACTACATCTTGAAAGGGATTCCTTACGACACCCCCATTTCAGGATATCAATCTAACCTTGCCAATACCTTACGTCTCTGGAAAGCAGAGGCTACTGAATCCTTTGACTTTCAGCAATTCAATGTTGGCAACTACTACGGTGCCGTTGAGGAAAAGATGACCTCAGAGAATATCACCAAAATTCTCTACCCCAATGATGAACCGATTCAGGGTAAGCAACTCCGTCTGCAACAACAGTACTTTTTTGTATCCTGCTCCCTGCAAGACATGATTCGGACTCAGTTGCATATCGGGCTGAGCTTAGAGACCCTACACGAAAAGTTTGCCCTGCAATTGAATGACACCCATCCAGCGATCGCTATTCCTGAGCTAATGCGGTTGTTAGTAGACGAACACCAAATGGACTGGGACACAGCCTGGTTTGTAACCCAAAACACCTTTAGCTATACCAACCATACCCTATTGCCCGAAGCCCTAGAACAGTGGTCAGTCAACCTGTTCCGGAGTTTGTTGCCCCGGCACCTAGAAATTATTTATGAAATTAACCGACGATTCCTAGAATCAGTGCAAGCAAAATTCCCCGGAGATAATTCGAGATTAGCGCGGTTATCACTGATTGGGGAAAACAGAGGCAGATCTGTGCGGATGGCGCACCTTGCCTGTGTGGGGAGCCATGCGATTAACGGGGTGGCTGCTCTCCATACCAAACTTTTGGAACAGACGGTGTTGCACGATTTCTATGCACTCTATCCGGAACGCTTCAGTAACAAAACCAATGGCATTACCCCCCGTCGCTGGTTGGTGCAAAGTAATCCCAAACTTACAGACCTGATCACCAGTCAGATTGGCGACCACTGGATCAAGCATCTGGAGGAGCTACGGCAACTAGAAACCTTTGTGGATGATCCGGAGTTTCGTCAAGCATGGCGGCAGGTAAAGCAATCCCTCAAGCAGGATCTGGCGACCTACATTCATCAGCGCACGGGTATTGAAGTCAATCCAGACAGCCTGTTTGACATTCAGGTGAAGCGACTGCACGAGTACAAGCGTCAGCACTTGAATGTGCTGCATATTATTACGCTCTACAATCGCCTCAAGCAAAACCCTGACCTCACTATTACCCCGCGCACCTTTATCTTTGGAGGTAAAGCTGCACCTAGCTATTACCGGGCTAAGTTGATCATTAAACTGATTAATTCCGTGGGTCAGGTGGTGAATCATGACCCGGAGGTGGGCGATCGCCTCAAAGTCGTTTTCTTACCCGACTACAACGTTAGCTTAGGGCAGCGGGTCTATCCATCTGCCGACCTTTCAGAGCAGATCTCCACCGCAGGCAAAGAAGCCTCTGGCACGGGTAATATGAAGTTTTCGTTGAATGGAGCGCTCACTATTGGCACCCTGGACGGGGCGAATATTGAAATCCGCGAAGCCGTGGGAGCTGAGAACTTCTTCTCCTTTGGATTAACAGCCTCAGAAGTCTCGGCACTGAAGCCGAATGGGTATTATCCCTGGAACTCCTACCACACCAATCCTCACCTTAAAACCGCGATTGATCAGATCGCATCCGGATACTTTTGTCCCCGCGAACCTCATCTGTTTGCTCCTCTCGTCGATGAACTCCTCACACAAGATGAGTACATGCTGCTTGCAGACTATCAATCCTATATAGACTGCCAAGATCAAGTCAGTCAGGCTTTTCGAGATCAGGAACACTGGACACGTATGTCGATCCTCAATACTGCCCGCATTGGCAAATTCTCCTCTGACCGAGCCATCCGGGAGTATGCCCAAGATATCTGGCATGCAAAACCCGTCCGAGTGGAATTGTCAGAGTATGTTCAGACTAATGTGGGCTTCAAGGTGAACCACCTATGATTTGACTGTTAGGGGCTTTCACGAGGCAAGCCTGAAACCTGACACCTATTCAGGAACAGATAATTCTGCCTCTGGACTACGGGTTGGTTCAGGAACCTCTGGTTCCAAGGAGCTAGGGGATGGCTCTGGTGCCTCAATTACGATCTCTGGCAAGGTTGCTGGCGGCGTCGGAGATGGCTGAGGGGTATCTGGCCTCAATTGCCGGAAGCGATTCAATAAACCTGATACCGGAGTCTGTTCTGAAGACTTTGGCTGAGGTGGCGTTGATTTCGCCCCTTGAGAAGATTTAGGTTCTAGAGGGATGGCTTGACTGGGCTCAGATTCAATAATTGCCGGAATCTTGGCACTTGGGCTAGGAGCTGCTTCTGGAGAAGGACTAGGTGCAGGTGCAGGTTCCTCTAACGCTTGAGGGGGTAAGGGAGAGGGCGCAGGCGTTGGAACTGGGGATGCAACAGGAGACGGGACAACCACAGGTGCTGGAGTTGGAGTTGGAGCAGGCGAAGGAGCAGGGATTGGTTCTGGCGCTGGTTCCGGTTCTGGAGTTGGAGCAGGGGTTGGGGTGGGGGTGGGGACAGCCACAGGAGCAGGGGTTGGAGTTGGAGTTGGAGTTGGAACCTCAGCTTTGTAGTTGGGATCTACAATTCCACGGGCTGCTGCAACGGTCAGTTCTCCCCGGATCAGTTTAGAGAGCGTATCCTGACCCTTTGGCTCATAGGTGATGATCCGGGCGGTATTGTTGAAGCTGTTATTGATGGGGTTACCTTTGTCGTCTAGGTACTCAATTTGTACCCAATTCTTGCCTCGATTAAAGCCTTTGAGATAGATCGGTTCCCAGCGATCGAGGAGAAAACTCTCGCCATTGACAGTGCAACGGATCTGCCAATCGGCGATCGCATCTTCTGGGTTTTCTTGAGCAACCAAATGGAGCGGAGCATTGGTCAAGTAGAAATCGAGCATAATTGGCTCAGCCCCATAGCTTCCCGTAGGACGGCTATAGGTCAGTAAGGGCAGAGTTGGATCGGGGGCATTCTCCGCCGTTTTAGTAAACACATGGAAGGTGGTTTGGGCATAGGCACCCTCATTTTTAAAGCTTTCATGCCAAGGACGGGAGGCAAAGACTCTTAAGGTGTGAGTTCCTGGGGTTAAGTTTTCAAAAACTATAGGCTTGCTCACGTCATAGACAGCTTTGTAGGGCTGGTTATCTAAGAAAAGATGGAGGTGTGGCCCTAGACCGAGTTGGGCATCTTTGAAGAGGGGTAAATCCTGAACTTGGAGACGAACTTGAACTGTATCGTCCGTTAAAATCTCATTGGATTTGGGGGTCGCGATCGCTACTTGGGGTTGATAGACCTCCAAGGACTGACGGAGTTCCTGGATCACCGCTGGCGGAGAAACCTCTGAGATCTTTGTCGATCGCTGGCTGACTGGACGGTTCAACCCACCGGGCAGCGTTGCCTGGGAACGTTCACCACAGCCCACCA
>JAYKHH010000284.1:0-7326 GCA_035285265.1 Leptolyngbyaceae cyanobacterium
TCGAGTTGTCGGTGTGCTCATGGATGTGAGCGAACGTAAACGCAACGAAGCTGAACGCCAACAGTTACAGAGTTTGCTCCATCAACGAGTTGAACAAGAACAGGCTTTGAACCGAGTCGTACGAGCGGTTCGTCAGTCTCTGGACTTGAGTGCCATTTTTGCTACAGCCACCGCTGAAATCACCCAACTGTTGCAAGCTGAACGAACCACCATTGGACAATATTTGCCCGATCACAAGTGTTGGCAGGTGCTTGCTGAATACCCCCAGAATCCAAATCCACCCACTACCCTGGGACTTGAAACTCCCGAATCAAGGAATCCTGCTATCGTTCTCAGCAGGCAGTTTCAGGCGTTGGAGATGATCCAAGCAGATGAAATCAACCCTGAAGTTGGCCAGCGGCTACCCGGAACTTGGCTAGTCATCCCGATTAATTTCAACGGAACGACCTTGGGTATTTTGACCATATTCATGACCCAACAGGATTACCCCTGGGCTGAGGAGCAAGTAGAACTGGCTCAAGCCTTAGCAGATCAGCTTGCGATCGCCATTCACCAGTCAGAACTTTATCACCAGGTACAAGCCCTCAACACCGATTTGGAATGCCAGGTACAGGAACGCACAGCTCAACTGCAACAATCCTTGGATTTTGAAGCGCTGCTGAAGCGGATTACCGACAAAGTGCGCGATAGCTTAGATGAAGAACAGATCTTGCAGACGGCTGTACAGGAGTTAGCCCTCACTCTGGGGGCGGATTCCTGCGACTCCGGCATCTACAACGCAGATCGCACCACTTCAACCGTTCAGTATGAGTACGCCCCAGCCCTAGCACCGGCCCAAGGAACAGAACACCCGATCAACGGTAGCCCCTTCCCAGGAATTTACCAGAAGCTATTGCAAGGAGAGCATTGCCAGTTTTGTTTCATTGGCGAAAACCTGTGTCGTCCGAGTTTGAAGCAGGCTACGGTCTTAACCTGTCCTATTTTTGATAATCAGGGTGTCCTAGGGGATCTTTGGCTGTTTAGATCATCCCAACCCATTTTTGATTCGATGGAAATCCGTCTGGTGCAACAGGTGGCAAACCAATGTGCGATCGCCCTACGGCAGTCGAGACTTTATCAAACTTCCCAATCTCAGGTACAGGAGCTAGAGCGCCTGAATCAAGTCAAAGATGATTTTCTGAGCACGGTGTCCCATGAGTTGCGATCGCCCATGGCCAATATCAAAATGGCGACGCAAATGCTGGAACTGCAATTAACTCACACCGGAATCCTAGATATTGCAGAAAAGTCACCAATCCAGCGTTACTTTCAGATCCTCAAGGAGGAATGTCAGCGAGAAACTCAATTAATTAATGATCTGCTAGATTTGGCACGCCTAGATGCCAATACGGAACCACTCACCTTAACCCTGATTTCTTTGAAGTTGTGGATTGAGCAGATTTCTTCAGCGTTTACTGGGCGTATTCAGCAACAGCAGCAGCAGCTAAAACTAGAGGTTCCGGAGGATTTAGACCTAGAAACGGATGCTTCCTATCTAGAAAGGCTTCTAACCGAGTTACTGCATAATGCTTGTAAGTACACTCCGGCAGGCGAAACTATTATCCTCTCAGCCAAACGGATACCAGATCTTCAGCCTGGAAGCATCCCTGCTCAGAGCTTGAACCCTGAAGCTTGGTTGCAGCTTTGTGTCAGCAACTCTGGTGTCGAAATTCCCGCCGTAGAGTGCGATCGCATCTTCGACAAGTTCTACCGCATCCCCAACAATGATCCCTGGAAACATGGCGGAACCGGATTGGGCTTGGCGCTGGTGAAGAAACTGACAGAACACTTAGGAGGGCGTATCCGGGTTGAAAGTAGCTGTCAGCAAACCACCTTTATTTTAGAGCTTAGGATTTTCGCATCCTAGGTAAGGCTCAGGAATGGAAGGATTTGTAGCCATGATGGGTAGTTGATCTTTTGGTAACTCCCTCAAGGATGGATTTCTAAATTTAAAACGTAGCAACCGAGTTGAACCTTATCTGACCACAACTCGTACTCTACCCTCAGGTACTCAGGCAGAGAACCACTTTGAAGGGTTAACCGACGAGTGAAATTGCGAAGGCGCAATTGCCCATTATTCACTAGAGACTCACTCTGGAGCCAATATCGACTCAGCCCATAAACACCTTGCTCCCAAAAGTGACGATAGCTAAACTGAGTGCTTCCCTGCATGGTCATAATGACTCGATAGGGAGAAATTTCGAGCCATAGGAGGCGGGGCGCACTGGACGGAGTCCCATTGGTAATCACTTCGGTGGTAGTCACTTCGGTTGGATCTAGCGCTTCCCGTTGGGGCAGATGATCCTGAACCGTTGGCTCAGTTAACAGCAAATGGAAGCGTTCCTTATCTTTTTGGTACAACGTACCAGCAGCTTCAACTACAGACCAAACAGGTAAGTCTGTAGATACGAGGGATAAGCAGACAGGCTTGCGGTGATGGGTCAACATGAAAGAGTTGAGGGATGAGGGTAGTTGGGCGCATCTTAATTTTTAATGAGTCGTTAAATCCAAAATCCAAAATCTAAAATCTAAAAAGCTTACGGTTGCCACACTAAGCGGTAGGATTACTAGCGCCCTTGTAGGTGAGTTTATTCTTATGTTAGATGCAATCGTAACGGTAAAAACTAAAGAACATCAGAGCTTCCTGACGATTCACCCCCCTCAGTCTGGTTTGTCTTTGCAGGGCTGCATTCGAGTTCCGGGTGATAAGTCAATTTCCCACCGAGCGCTGATGTTAGGGGCGATCGCGTCGGGGGAAACCCAGATTCAAGGTTTGCTATTAGGCGAAGATCCCCGCAGTACTGCCAGTTGCTTTCGGGCTTTAGGGACAGAAATTAGTGACCTCAACACGGAACAAGTGCGGATTCAAGGCATTGGCCTAGGGCAACTGCAAGAGCCTGGGGATATCCTCAACGCAGGCAATTCAGGCACCACCTTGAGATTAATGATGGGACTGCTGGCTTCCCACCCAGGGCGTTTCTTTACGGTCACCGGAGATGAGTCTCTACGCAGCCGTCCGATGTCACGGGTCGTGCGCCCTCTACAACAAATGGGGGCACAAATTTGGGGTCGTAAGGGCAGTAGCTTAGCCCCCCTCGCTATTCAAGGCCAAGTCCTGAAACCAATTCACTATCAATCTCCCATTGCCTCGGCCCAGGTCAAATCCTGTATCCTACTAGCGGGGTTAATGGTGGAAGGAGAAACAACCGTCACGGAGCCAGCTCTTTCCCGTGACCACAGTGAACGGATGCTGCAAGCCTTTGGAGCAGAACTCAAGATTGATCCCGATACCCACAGCGTCACCGTGGTAGGTCCCGCCCGTCTTCAAGGACAAACCGTAGTGGTGCCAGGGGATATTAGTTCGGCGGCCTTCTGGTTGGTAGCTGCCAGCATTGTGCCCGATTCCAATTTGTTGGTTGAAAATGTTGGGGTAAACCCAACTCGAACTGGAGTTCTAGAAGCCTTGGCCTTGATGGGTGCCGACATTGAGCTAGAGCATCCGCGTTTGGTTGCTGGAGAGCCGGTGGCAGACTTGCGAGTGCGCTATGCAAGTTCAGGTTTACGGGGTTGCACCATTTCCGGGGACTTAATTCCCCGCTTAATTGATGAAATCCCCATCTTGGCAGTTGCTGCTGTCTTTGCCCAAGGCACCACTATCATCCGAGATGCGGCAGAATTGCGGGTTAAGGAAAGCGATCGCATTGCAGTAATGGCAGCGCAACTCAACAGCATGGGAGCTACCGTTACCGAATTACCCGATGGAATGGAAATTACGGGGGGCACGCCTTTGGTGGGAACTGAGGTAGATAGCCATACGGATCATCGGATTGCCATGAGTTTGGCGATCGCAGCCCTCAATGCCTCTGGCTCCACCTTAATTCATCGAGCAGAAGCGGCTGCAATTTCTTACCCAGACTTTACCGCCACCCTGCAAAAAATTTGCCATTAAAAGCTGAATTAAATCAGTAGATGTAGTATAGGCAACATCTATTGAATGGGGTCTCAGTTAGAACTCAAGTGTCCCAGAAATTGCTTGCCTGGGCGCAAGCTACTGTGTGTGCTAAATAACCAAAAACTTCTGGAGAAAAAATTAAATTCCAGAGAAAAATAAGTAGGCAAGATAGTGTAAGACGTAAGAATAAGCCTTTTCAATCAATAAAATTAAAATTTCGGAATCATTTTGCATAAAAATCTCAGATTCAAGGAGAGGAAATACAGGTATTCCACGAACGATCAGAATCGTAATTTTTGTTTTGAATCTACAAAATATCTTAGAACCTGTGCTGCCTTCAGGAAATTAGTTCCTTAACTCATCTACACCCTTTAATAAACCAGGTTAAAAACAACTATGCTCAACTACCAAACGGCAATTGCACCCACCTGGAGAGAGCAAAAAATTGCAGGCGCTGAAAAGCGGTTCCGAGCTCTCCTAGAATATGCAACTGACATGATCCTAATTCTGGATGCAGAGGGGATATTCCACTATGCCAGTCCCTCTGTTGAGAGGATCTTAGGGTATAGACTAGAGGATTTAATTGGTAGAAGCATTTTTGAGTTCTCGCATCCTGGGGACAACGCTCAACTCCATCAAACCCTGGAACAAGTAGCCCAGGTACCCGGAATTCGTCAAAAGTTGGCTGATTCCCGAATTCGCCATCAAGATGGTCACTGGCGTGTTTTAGAAGCAGTTGTCACTAGCTTTCTGGATACCCCAGAGGTAAATGGAATTGTAATTAACTGTCAGGACATCACACCTAAGAAGTACCTGGAACGGGAATACAATCGCACCAAGGATGAGTTGTGGCAAGCAACCTCTAAGCTGAGAGCTATATTTCAAGCCTTCCCCCATCTTTATTTCTGCTTGGATGCGGAGGGCACAATTTTAGAATATGAGGCTGGAGAAGCTGCCAGTTTTTATGCATCACTGGAGATTTGTGTAGGCAAGCGGATACAGGACATCTTGCCACCTCCTATAGGAGATCAATTTCAAGCAGCAATCCTGCAAGTCCAAACAACTCAATTGCCTGCTACCATCGAGTACTCTATACCTCACCACCGGCATGAGCAGAGATTTGAGGCTAGGCTTCTACCCTTAGAAACAAGCCAGATTGTTATATTCTTGCAAGATATAACAGAGCGGATACAGACGCGAAAGCGACTCGATCTATTGCAGTCCGTCGTGGTTCATGCAAACGATGCGGTAGTCGTGACTGAAGCAACACCCACCGCCGACCTAGGGCACAAAATTCTCTATGTGAATGAGGCGTTTACCCAGATGACGGGGTATTCAGCGGAGGAGGCAATCGGTCAATCGCCTCGTTTGCTGCAAGGTGCCAAAACCGATCCGGTGCAGATGCAGAAGATTCGGACGGCCCTGCAAAACTGGCAGCCTATCAAGGCAGAATTAATTAATTATCGTAAGGACGGGTCTGAGTTCTGGGTGGAGTTGAGCATTGTACCCGTAACCGATGCCAGTGGATATTGCACCCATTGGATCTCAATTGAACGAGAGATTACGGAGCGCAAGCAAGTCGAAGCTGCCCTCCGGAGAGCCAACCAACAACTTGGGACCAAAGTCGAAACTTGTACTCTAGAAGTACAAGAAGCAATTCAAAACTTAGAGGGGGAGATACTGAGGCGCAAGCAAGTCGAAGCTGCCTTACAGGTGGCTCACCAACGCCTCACCTTTCATATAGAGAACTCACCCTTAGCAATCATCGAGTGGGATCGCGATTTCAAGGTCACGCGCTGGTCAAAAGCTGCCGAAAGGGTGTTTGGATGGTCAGCAGCAGAGGTAATTGGCAAGTACTTTGAAAGCTGGGAATTTGTTTTTGACGACGACAAACAGGGTGTCAAGCAGATAGCATCCCGGCTCGTCAGTGGTCGGGAACAACAAAATGTGTCCCAGAACCGGAACTATACCAAGGATGGTTCGATAGTTCATTGTGAATGGTATACCTCTGCTTTATTAGATCAGGAAGGTAATTTAGTATCCCTGCTCTCTAGGGTGTTAGATGTAACCGAACGCAAGCGGATTGAAGATGAGCGCCAGCAAGCTGAAGTAGCCCTGCGGGACAGTGAAGAGCGTTTTCGGAGTTTGGTGGAACATACCAACGATTGGGTCTGGGAGTGCGATCGCACAGGAGCCTTTACCTATGTCAATCCTGGGGTGCATCAAATCCTCGGCTATCCGATTGCAAAGGTATTAGGGAAGACTCCCCTGAATTTTATGATGAGTGATGAAGCCGCACGAGTCAGAGGAGCTTTGGAACCTTGCCTTGGTCAACACCGATCCTTTAGTAACTTTGAAAGTGCTCTTCTTCATCAAGCGGGGCATCAAGTAATTTTAGAATCCAGTGGCTCTCCAATTTTTGATACCCAAGGTGTGTTGCAGGGCTATCGTGGAATTAGTCGAGATATTACGGAACGGAAACGAGTCGAACTAGAAGTCCGCAAAGCCCTCAACCAAGAAAAAGAGCTCAGCGAACTCAAATCTCGGTTTGTGACCATGGCCTCCCATGAGTTTCGCACGCCTCTTAGTACCATCTTGCTCTCTTCGGAATTATTAGAGCATTACAACGACAAGCTATCGGAAGAAAAGAAACTCCAGCAACTTTTGAAGATTCAAACCTCGGTCAAGAATATGACTCAGTTGCTAGAGGATGTTCTATTAATCGGCAAAGTAGAATCGGGCAAGGTCACTCTCAACCCGGTGCCCCTTGATTTGACGAGACTTTGTCGTGATTTCATCGAAGATCTGCAGTTGCTAGCAGGCAGCAAGCATACCCTGAACTTGAGTATTCAAGGCTTACAGCAGGAAGTTTATTTAGATGAAAAACTGCTGCGTTCCATCTTGAATAATTTGATTTCCAATGCTATCAAGTATTCACCTCGGGGTGGCGAGGTGGAACTGACAGTTACTTATCGCCCCCAAGGGATATGCTTCCACATTCAAGATCAGGGAATCGGTATTCCTGAAGCTGATCAGCAACGCTTGTTCGATTCTTTTCACCGAGCTACCAATGTGGGCAGCATCCCTGGCACAGGCTTAGGGTTGGCAATTGTCAAAAAGGCTGTAGAACTCCACGGGGGGCAAATCAGTGTTTCCAGCCAGGTAGGAGTGGGTACCGCCTTTACGGTTGAGCTACCTTCCCATTCTCCCGAAGGTGAGGATGCAGTAGCCTAGGAAACCGAAGCAAACCCCTTGTAGCCCCACCAGCAATCTTCCTTGAGAAATCTTCAATTGTAGTCTCACGGATTTAGCATAAACTGCTTGCAGACACCAAT
>JAYKHH010000285.1:0-3746 GCA_035285265.1 Leptolyngbyaceae cyanobacterium
ATGAAGCTACTGTCAAGGCAAATTTAAATTCCTGGCACTAAGCTAAAGAGCAAAGAATTAATAACACTCAAGGCCAGTGCTCCAATTAAAGCGCTCCAAAAACCCCAACGTAAGCTGAATCCCGGCACTAAGGCAGCGGCGATCGCAAAAATAATTGCATTCAGAACAAAGAGAAATAAACCAAAGGTAATGAGAATCAGTGGAAAAGTAAAAAATCCTAAGATAGGTCGCAGTAATGCGTTCAAAATTCCAAAGACTGCGGCTGATATTGCTGCTTTACCGAAGCTGTCAATTTCAACCCCAATAGGCAGTCTAGAGATAATTAAAAAACTGACAGTGGTTACCAACCAGGTAATCAGAAGACTAGTCATGCTAATTACTTCCTAAATTTAGGAGTGAATACTTCTAATCTCTAAGACCTCAATAAGTGAGCTTTAAGGATTCCTACAGGTAACTTCTGATTAAGAGCGACTATCCTATCTAAGTTCGCGCCCTCAAGATCAGGTGACTTTCGTAAATCGTGAGTCTTTGGATTGAGCAGCCCTACCCTCCAAAGTATTCTCTACAGGTTTATTTAGCTTCTACCCTAATGAATAGTGCGATCCTAATGAATAGCGAAGATTAGTAGGGCCATTCAGAGCCTCATCTCCCGATTTACCCGTGGATATTTGTAAAAGGAACTGAGCACCCATACCATCTCTGCAACAACCATAGGAGAGACTCTGAGACGAATTTCACCTTGTTCAGCCCGCTCTGCTAGCCTGAACGCTCGTTGAGCAAGTTCGGGGGGATCCCCCGTCAGTAAGCGCAAGAAAATATTGGTATCTACCCAAAAATCGTTCATGACTCAGACAATAGCTTGCCAGCTAGATCTTCAGCGACGCTCTGGCGAACAGCTTCCTTACCAGGAAAGGGATGGGTTGCAGGCAGGATACCGTAAAAGTCACTTAATTTCTTTGGTTTAAGAACCCGCAAGCGAATCTCATTCCCTTCCAGAGCAAACGAAAGTTCATCACCTGCTTTTAGACCCAGCTGCTCCCGCACAACATTGGGAATTGATATCTGCCCCTCGCTGGATAGTTTTACCGTCATAGATGTCATAGAGATACCTCCTTATATTTGCCACTATATCCGTAGAGAACTGGGAGAGATAACTAGCTTGAGCTAGGGCGAAGAATGACAAGACGGATCTAACTCGCCCATGCGGGTTCTAGATAGGGTGGATTGGGGAAGGGCGATCGCTTTGTACTCTTACAATTTTGCACTCCTACAGTCAAGAACTGGTTTTGTGTCAGGGAGTGGGATCGGGTGCTAACTGGGCGATCGCCTTTGCCCAATCCTCAGACAAGTAACCTCCGGCTGCTGCTGCCACCTCAACGGTACGATTGGCTTGGGGGATTTCGAGCACTTGCACAGCCAATTCGGCAATATCTTCCTGACTTACACTGCCCTGGAGGGTCTCGCCTTGGCTAAAGATTAAGGGCTGTCCTCCCGGTGCTTCTGTTAAGGCAGCGGGTCGAATGATGGTGTAGGGAATTCCACTCTGGCGAATGCTTTCCTCTGTCTCCAAGATGAGAGAACGATTTACCCCTGGATTACTGATCAGGATCAACTGCGGTAAGGGAGTGCCGCGATAGGCTTGAATCGACTCTACCTGCAATTGAAAGAAACCAGGGGCAAATTTGGGGTTCAAGGCTCCGTCATACTCAAACTTGCTCAGCATGAGTTGGAAAGCATGAACCTGTTGAGTATTCAGAGGTGGAGAATTGGGGACGGTTTTGGCGCGAAACACAGGTAACAGTTCCGCAAAGGGCACCCGCACTGTGATCCACGTATTAGCAAGAGTATCAAAGGAATAGCAGTAAGCGACGCTATCCCATTGAGTGGCAGAGCGGATCATAAACTTATAGCGCTGTCCATCCCCTTTGACTCGGAGTTCTATGCCGTCATAGCCAGTTAGATCCAGGGGTGGGTCAAAGTTACGAGTTCGGACGGACGCAAACCCCCCAGAGTTAGCTGTAGACACCTTGCCAGAAAACAGAGCCGCACCATCTACTAAACGAATATTACTTTCACTCACGCCCCCCATCACTACATCATCTAAAGCTCCCCAGGATTCCTTAACATCCTGGGTCGGGTTGCGGAAATCAAAGATCAGTTTGCCATTGCGGGTGGGCGTCGCTTGAAAACTGTTAGCCGCGACTTGAACTAAATGCTGAATGCCCAAAGTCTCCCCCTGCCCTGGGCTATCTCCCATGGAAGTAATCACGGCTCGAACATTGGCCATCAGTCCAGCAGTGATCGTTCCTGGTTGGGTGACATCGCCTTGCACCAGTTCTAGGGTATTCCCGACCGAGTTCCCAAACAGAGCTTGGGCTGCGGTCAGATTTTGCACGAGCGATCGCACCCCATAACCACGCTCCAGCAACCGCTGTACCACCCGTTCCTCTACCCTTCCGGCTCCAACCACGAGAACCATACCTGTCTGTTGGGCCACATCTTGAGCTGGGCTTGATGCTACATCATTGGCAAGGGCAGCGCTATTCAATTTGGGATCAGGTCGGCTACCAAGCATTTGTTGAAACCAATCAATACTGCTGAGAAAGGGAATCACGCCAAAATAAGCAAGGGTTTTGACAAATCTACCTAAATCCCAGGACGTGGAATTTTGCTGGCTCATAATTGGGCTACGACTCTCGCTTCAAATAGTCTGTGCAAGTGGATGGTTTGGGACTTTCCTATCCTAAAAAATCTGTAACCTGACTCTACCCTAGCGCAGGCAGGATTCAAGATTTTGCTCACCCCTCCGTTTTAGAAGACTGAGCAAACCGTAAAATAGAAAAAAAAATCCTCCTTTTCCTGACACCATTGCCCGGAAGGCAACCACGGGGGCATTGCCCCTACAGAAATCCGAAATCCTGTCTGACACCTGACACCTGACACCTGCTATGAGTCGATTACTTTACGAAAAATCGGTTTCCTATCGAGGGTGTTTGATTATTCCATTTATCTTAGGAACGGCAATCCGGGAAGCGATTTATTCCTATCGACTGCTTTCGGAGGCTGGTCATCAGCATGAATTGCACAAAGCAGAAAATCCGGCAGGGATCTGCTCCAGTAGTGTGGCGGGGGTGATTGCGATCGCCCAAGAACACCTAGATCGCGCATCCCTAAACCCATCCGAGGTAGATCATTTCAAGAATCGATATACCTATCGAGATAATTTAATTATTGTGGTGCAGGTCGCTGGGAAATTCTTCTATGACCATTACCCACCTGATCAGTTGAACAATATTGCGGCACCTAAGCTATTTACCAGTGAACAAGCGTGTATTGACTGGATTAAAGAAGGACTCGATCGCGCTCAATCTGAGGCACCTAAACCATAAAGGGCATTGCTGGGCTTAGTTACCTGGAATGGCAAAATTTCTATAGGGTAGGGGCGCAAAGCTTGCGCCCTTTCTGACTTATTCCGGTTCCCTCCCCTTTGCTTTAGCGCAGCGGCCCGCAGGGCGGGAGGGTTAGGCTGGGGTAACCCCAGGACTCTTAAGATGTCTGAAAATAACGAATTTTCTTGAGAAGCGCATAGCGATCGCCCCCTCTTGGCCCGATTCCGGTTCCCTCCCCTTTGCAAGGGGAGGGTTAGGGTGGGGTAAACCCAGGACTCAGCTACCCCAAAATCACCCCTTAATTCCCCCCTGCCAAAAGGATAAACAAGAGCTGAGAAAATTAGGGCTGCTGGACTG
>JAYKHH010000286.1:0-5050 GCA_035285265.1 Leptolyngbyaceae cyanobacterium
GATACCTGCGTTTAGAAAAGAGATGTCACTCAATCAGGCTACCCGTCTTAAGAGTGAGAGCCAATTTAACTTCTATTCATTTTACGAGCCTAGGTGCACAGAAGCGACGGATTGTATTGCTACGAAACGTTCTACCCAACTTTATGGTTAGGTTTTGACAAAATCATGGAGGATCGCTAGCTTAACCTAAAGCCGCCCTGGTTGGTGGCGTTGCTGGTAGCTCCATACGGTATTTTCCATCAACATGGCGACAGTCATCGGACCGATCCCCCCTGGAACTGGGGTTAGGAACTCAGCAACATTCTGGACGGATTGGAAGTCTACATCCCCCACGAGGCGGGACTTCCCGTCTGCATCGACGACGCGATTGATCCCCACATCAATGACCACGGCTCCTGGCTTGACCATCTCTGCCGTGATCATCTCCGGGCGGCCCACGGCTGCAATCAGCAGATCAGCGTTACGGGCAATCGCCCCCAAATCAGGAGTCCGGGAATGGGCGATCGTCACCGTGGCATCTGCCTCTAACAGCATGAGTGCCAAGGGTTTGCCAACTAAAATGCTACGTCCAATCACAACAGCGTGTTTGCCCCTAGGGACAATCTGATATTCCTGGAGCAGTCGCATCACACCTGCAGGTGTACAACTACGTAACCCCGGTTCGCCTCGCACTAAACGACCCAAATTGACAGGATGTAATCCATCAGCATCTTTGTCAGGATCAATCTCATTGAGCAAAGCTACTGAATCCAAGCCACCGGGCAGGGGCAATTGAATTAAAATTCCATCAACTTGCGGATTTTGATTTAAGTCATGAATAACCTGGGTTAGTTCTGCCTGGGTTGCCTCCGGGGCAAAATGCCGACCAAAGGAGCGAATCCCGACTTTTTCACAGGCTCGTTCTTTGTTACGGACGTAGGCAGCACTGGCAGGATTATCACCTACCATCAACACGGCTAACCCTGGAGGTCTACCGATCGCAGTTTGTAGATTTTGAATGTGTTCCTGCAGTTGCGTTTGCATTTGTTGAGCAAGCGCTTTACCGTCTAAGAGTTGAACCATGACTAGAAGGCACTATAAGCAAAGAAAATCTGAACGTAGCTTGCCATCAATAGCATGAATGTCAATCTCAAGCAAGCACTAGCCTTAACAGTTTCGCAGATTTGGCTTCTCGGCTACCACTTTAAAAGGGAGATCAAGAGGCATAGAGAAACTTTTTATCCCCTCCCACCTGTCCTACCTTAGACAGGTATACCTCGTATAAGAGTTAGACGTAATAAGAGTTAGACATATTTCAGCGATGGCTACCAAAATCCCACTATTTCAGTTTAGTTTTCTCCTCATCCTACTGTCAGGGCTGGGAAGTTGTAGCGATCGCGCTACTTCTCAGTTCTTAAGCACATTACCTAACAGCCAACCGAGGGTTGAAATTACTCAAATCCGTGACTTTAAACCCCAGCCAGACCCAACCCCGGTTTATCTGGAAGGAGTGGTTGGCAAGCAGGTTCCCTTCCTAGCGATGCGGGTCTATGAATTGCAAGATGCTACTGGCAAGATTTGGGTACTCACCAAGGAAAATCCTCCGCGCATGGGGGCCAAGGTTTTAATTAAGGGCACGGTCAAGCACCATGATATTACTTTGGGAGGGAAAACCACAACGGAGGTGTATGTGGAACAACAAGAGTTGCTGACCAAGACAGAAGATGCACCTTCAAAACCACTAGGGAGCTAAGGGTATGGTTACTGACGCTCGTTTTCTGAATTCCCAGGATCAGCCTCGTGAGGTAGCGATCGCGATCCTTTATCACCCCTGGCAGCAAGGGCAAGCAGGCCAGTTTCTCATGCAATTACGCGATGATATCCCAGGCATTGTTTATCCGGGCTATTGGGGATTATTTGGGGGACACATTGAACCAGGTGAAACCCCAGAAACTGCGGTAGAACGAGAGTTAATCGAAGAAATTGGCTATGCACCGCCTCTCTTAACTAAATTTAGCTACCACTCTAGCCCCGGTGTCATTCGCCATGTCTTTCAGGGTGAACTGACCGTCGATATTCAAAGCCTAGTCCTGTCAGAAGGGTGGGATCTAGGTTTGTTGACCCCGGAAGATATTCGACGGGGTAGCCACTATTCCCCAAAAGCAGATCAGGTACGCCCTTTGGGGGTGGCACACCAAGAGATTTTGCTGGATTTTATTCAGAAAGGTGGTTAAGGGGCAGGTGTCAGGTGTCAGAAAAATTTAACCGTTGAGGTTTTGGAGAACCCATGCCCATAAGCCCAGTAAATGAAATTCGTAGCTTTCTGGCCCTATCAGACTCGGTAGCTACTGCTGGACAGCCAACCGAGGAACAGTTTGCAAGCTTACGAGCAGCAGGATATGAAATTGTCATCAATCTAGCTCTGCCAACTTCTACCCATGCCCTGCCCAATGAGCAAGCTGTGGTGGAATCCCAAGGAATGCAGTATGTCCATATTCCAGTGCTGTGGGAAACCCCAACCCTGGAAGATCTCGATCGCTTCTTTAGCGTCATGGCAGCCAGTAATGGCAAGCGCATCTTAGTTCACTGTGCTCTGAATATGAGAGTTTCAGCGTTTATGTACCTGTATCGTCTACTCTGTGAAGGAGTCAGTGAAGTAGAGGCAAAGCAAGACTTAAACCAAATCTGGGTTCCCAATGATGATTGGCAGCGCTTTATTGACCAAGCGATCGCCCACTACTCCCAACCCTTAACACCTGGAACCTGACACCTAATCTGAAGCCTGCCCATCTCTACGACCTAACTCATACACCCCACAGCCCATACAAGCGAGTATCCCCACACTGACTGACCAACTGCTTCCCAGGGTCAGTTCTAAGCCGTACTTACACAGACTCCCCACGCCTAGAAAAGGAATGATGCTAAAAATCGAAGCGTAGAAGGCATTCTGGGCTTCTCGACCTTTACGAGTTTTTTCAAACTCCTGGGCAGACATGTAAAGTGATCGCTCGGCAAAGTTAAACCAGCGGTTGAGTTGCTTAGCAAACCACTCACTTACTGGAAAAAAGCCTAAGTAGAGCGCTAAAGACCACAGACTGGCTCCTGCGATCGCCACCGTGTTCCATTCAATCCGAAACGGAAAAATGTCAGTCAGCATGGGAAAGAAAATTGAGAAATTTATAGTATTGTAAAAAACCTTAATTAATTATGATCTCTTTTAGCCGCCAAAGGTGGCGGGAAAGGTTAACTTCAACCCTGCGGTCACAAGCAAATTTGCCAGGGAAACGGGCAGGAGGAACTTCCATCCCAAATTCAACAACTGATCAATTCTGACCCTAGGCACAGTCCACCGCAGCAAAATGGTCAGGAAAATCATGAAATAGGCTTTGAGGAGCGTCATCGTAATGCCCAAAACGGCGGCGATGATTTGCAGCCAGGGGTTGGTTTCGCTCAGTCCCAGGTAACTTGCTACTTGACTGATAGGCATGGGAAACTCCCAACCACCCATGTACAACACGGCTACCAACAAGGCTGACAGCACCAGGTTAATGTACGACCCCGCATAGAACAGCATAAATCTGACCGAGGCATACTCCGTCTGGTATCCCGCTACCAGTTCTTCTTCCGCTTCGGGTAGGTCAAAGGGAAGGCGTTCCGATTCAGCTAGGGCAGCAATCCAGAAAATGATAAAACCCACGGGTTGCCGCCACAGATTCCAGCCCAGAATGCCGTAGTCTGCCTGCTGTTGAACAATATCAATCGTGCTCAGGGAACTAGACATCATCGCGATCGCCAACACCGCCAAAGACAGGGGAATTTCATAGCTAATCGATTGGGCTGCGGCCCGTAATCCTCCTAGCAATGCATACTTATTGTTGGAGGCATAGCCCGCCATCAATAGACCAATGGGAGCAATACTAGAGAGCGCAATCCATAGAAAAACACCCATCCCCATATTGGCAATGATCAAATGTTGCCCAAAGGGAACAATCAGAAAAGATAGGAGGATGGGGGTGAAGACTAAAAGGGGTGCCAAGGTAAACAACCACGGATCAGTCTTGGCAGGAACAATATCTTCCTTAAACAACAGCTTGAAGACATCGGCGATCGGGATCAGGGTGCCAGCAGGACCCATGTATTCAGGCCCAATCCGCTGCTGAGCCGCTGCCGATACCTTCCGCTCTAGCCAGGTAGCGACCAGTGCCCAAAGAGCAACCACTGCCACCATCACGATCATGGGTAAAACCATCCAAATCACTTTCGCTGCCCCTGCGGGCAGCCCGAAATCCAACAGGATTTGAATAAAACTTGCGTGTAAGTCAATTCCTGAGTTCATCGCAGTATCTGACTCCCCAATCTAACGGGCGATCGCTGCTCACCTGCCCAAAGGAGCTCAACCTCTCATATTCATAGGGGCATGGCATTGCCATGCCCCTACCAGGGCGGGAGATTCAAGTGCTAATCTAGAGTCCGCTTTAACGAACTTGCTTATGAGCCAGAAAAAAATTATTTTCCTGGGGTGGTGAGGGTAGAGCCTTCAGGTGACTACATCCTGCCGTGCTGCATGACTTGTTGCAGGTGTTGGCGGAGTTCCTGGGCCTGTTCTTGATCTGCCCGCTGTAGCTTTTGGAAGAGATCTACACAGGGCTGAGAGCCAGTTTCTTGGGCATCTCGGATGTAAGTCTCATAGGCAGTTAGGGCTTTAGCCTTGTTATGCAGCACCGTTAGTAAGTCGTACTCTAGATTGCTGATCGTTTGTGAAGGAGTTGCGGTTACCATGGGATTCACCTCTCGGAACGTTACTAAGTAACCTTGGCTTAGCTGGGCGACGAATTCATCTGCCCAAAAGCGTAGGAAGTTAGTTAAAAAACTGCTCCACAATCTCCACAATTCGTTCAGCAGCACGTCCGTCACCAAAGGGATTAATCGCATTTGCCATCGCCTCATAGGTAGAGGAATTACTCAGAAGCTCCGTAGCAGCAGCGGCGATCGCCTCTGGATTCGTTCCGATGAGTTTGGCAGTTCCGGCAGCGATCGCCTCTGGACGCTCTGTAGTTTCCCGCAGAACTAA
>JAYKHH010000287.1:0-2881 GCA_035285265.1 Leptolyngbyaceae cyanobacterium
AAGTCCAGATTCACCTCTACGGAAGTCTGCCGTATCTATACCAACAGGGCGATCGCCCAGGAGGTACAAATCTTCCTCCCTATTTAAAATTAAAAACTGCAGTTGCCTGGACAACAATCAGTCGCAACGTCCCAGATCGAGGCGCGGTCCGATCGCAGACCCTCCTGCGCCCATTGAGTTGCAGACACACTGAAGGGGGCAGACCGCCCATCCGCAGACTGGGCACCATCTGGAAAGCTAGCGATGGGTCGTCCCTGCTAGGAACCGTCAAAGTCGTTTACAACAGCCCCTAAATCCAATCCAAATCCAGCTTGAGCTCCAGAGGTCCTACCCCGACTTCCTCCCCGGAAACTGACCGGGCCTCAAAGAGTGCCCACATATCTTTAAACTGAGGATTACCACGGGAGGCACCCTTTAAGCCCCTGGCAATAACCAAGCCACAATAACCCTGCGTATTCTTGCAGCGTCGATTCCATTTTTTGCGAGCCTCAATATGCACCGGATCCTCCTCTAAAAATTCCCCGCACAGGTGAAATTCCCCATTCCCCGTTTGGAGCAAGGTTAGATCGTAGCGATCGCCGGTCAACGGGTTTGAACCCGGATTAAAACAAATGGCTGTTAGTCCCCCCGCTTCCTGCAAATTTTGAACCAATGTTTTCGCTTGAGGCAAAGAGGTTTGAATCAAAATTACGGGTAGACCTTCTCCCGTTTCAGGAATGTTGGCCTCCACAGGTTGAGAAAAACGAGCATCACTTCGCAGAAACCGAACCATCTCCCAGGAAATCACCCCTAAACTGATCAAGCAATCTTCTGGCACCAATCCTTCGCCCATCATAGGAATGACCAGATCCTCCTCTTCAGTGAGTGCAAAGAGTTCAGAGGAGACTTCTGGTAGAGTAGCCACGTTGACTGACACTTGCGTGGGCTTCTCACCTGCTTTTAAGGTAATGGGAATGCGATAGCGACTATTGATGGCAGGAAAATCTGGCTGGGCTAGTTTCCGACGGTGCTGACGAAAAAAGCGATGGAGTGCATCTAGGGAAACTAGTAAGGTTCCAGCCTCTTCCTCATGGAGAAATGACCGCAATCCTTCTAGGGGATGTAGGTTACCAAATGCAGGCTCAATGTCTGAAGGTGGCAAGTCCGCCAAATTAAGATCATCGTCTTCATCTACAGTATCCGCTGCCTCAAACGTCATAAACAAGCAATCTTGCTGTAAGAAAGCTTCCTCCATTTCTTCCATAGAGCCTTCGTTTAAAGCTTGCTGGCGAAACTGTTGCAAAGATTCCAAAGATCGATAGAGTAGCAGCCCATATTCCATACCCAGCATTCCCATAATGGAAACGTACAGGGTGCCTAAATCCCAATGATTGATTTCCAATGCAATGATTTGGTGTTCCCCTAGAAGTTCCCATGGCGCATCTTGCCAAATTTCTGCTGCTTTTTGCTCTAGTAAATCAGCGTATTGAGGGGGAAGTTGCGGAGGACGGGAGTTGGCAAGTTCTTGAAAGCCTCTAAAAATTTCATCAATAAGAGGCAACTCTGGCACATAGTCAATGGCAATATTTAAGTCCTGGAGAACCCCACGCAGAAAAAACTGCAATTCTCGATCACGCACAACAATTTTTTGAGGTCGTTCAGGTTTAGCAGGACTATGGGGTTGCTCCATAGCTCGCAACAGGGTGCGGACTGTTGCTTCTGGACCTATATCTAAGGCCACCACATCCATAGCCCGAACGACTGCCTGGGAACCATCCACCCAAAGAATGCATTCACCTTGCTCTCCATTCGACTCCAGACTAAGACTTGTCCCTGCTGATAAGGCACGGCGATCTCCCTCCCACACACTATTAGGAGCTTGAGGAAGGGTTTGCAGTCGGCGACGAGTAGAACGATTTAGAGCAGTCATAAACCTGACAAATAAAGCAAGGAGGATAAAGTTAACAATAGAGTAGGTTGCAGAGAGTAGGGTGCAGGCTCATTGTAGATGCTTATTCTAGCTGTGATAGACCACCTTCCGTCTACCTACCTAAGAGGGTGTTTGTAACAAGGGGTGTGAAGTTACTAAGCACCCTCTTGGGCGGAGGAATCTTGACCAAGAAACAAAGCCTTGACCCGACTTTGCTAATCTGGAGTCGTTTGCCTGCAATAGCTAGCCCCCTTGGCATCTGCGATTCAGCAACAATCCCAGCGTAACGTTCTAAACTATAAGAAGGCTCTCATCACTTTATACAGATTAAAGCTTCAGCATCAATTAATCTTGATCCGCTACTATTTCAGAATAAAAAGCTTGTATCGTAGTAATCTTGCTTTGCCATTGATCTCAATCCAAGAGCCTGCCATCGCTTTGCAGTTTAGGTTTAATCTCATAAGGAGTCACGCCAATCCATGACACAAGCAACTCAGTCTAGACAACAAGGCATCCAAATGACTGAATCGGCCCTGCGCCAAGTTCTCTCACTGCGCGACAAGCAAGGTCATGATCTCTGTTTACGTGTAGGCGTAAGACAGGGAGGATGTTCAGGTATGTCTTACTTAATGAATTTTGAGAGTGCTAGTAATATTCAAGCGGATGATGACGTATTTGACTACGATGGGTTTCGAGTTGTCTGCGATCGCAAAAGTATCCTATACCTCTATGGTTTAGTCTTAGACTACAGTGATGCCATGATTGGGGGCGGCTTCCAATTTACCAACCCCAATGCCTCTCAAACCTGTGGTTGTGGCAAGTCATTCTCTGCCTAAGTCACTCTGCAATAACTCTGAGCGATTGATGTATCCGTGATGTTTATTTAGGGGCAGTGCTTGCTTAAGGCTGCCCCTCTTTACTGGGGACGTTTCATCACCCCAGCTTTTTCCCAGGAAAAGAGCAAAATTCCAC
>JAYKHH010000288.1:0-4986 GCA_035285265.1 Leptolyngbyaceae cyanobacterium
TCTGTTGGTTCAGCTTATGACCTTACATGAACTACAAAATCAAGCCCTCAGACTTCCTGTTGAGGAGCGTTGGCAACTGATCAATACTTTGATGCGATCGCTCCAATCCAAAGGTCAGTCAGCAGTCAAACCCAAGGGGCTAGCAGCAAGTTTAATTGGCATTGCTAAGACGGACACACCACCCACGGATGAAGAAGTGGAAGTGATGCTCCAGGAACGATTGGTACAGACATATTTGTGATGCGAGTTTTGTGTAACACCAATGTCCTCCTGGATGCTTTGCTAGCGCGAGAGTCTTTTGTGGGAGATGCTAGGGATTTGAGAAATCAGTTGATGGCATAGCGATCTCCCCAGCCTTTCATCCTAGAGGGCGATCGCACGTTGGACACACCGTCAAAAGTGATTGACTGGAGCTGTTTACCCACTACTAAGCTGTTTACCCCCTACTAAAAAGTCAGGGTTAGCGATCGCTTTTCCAATGATCCAAACTCGCTTATCTTGGCAAGTTTTACCCGTGTAGAGATCGCCTTAGTCATGTCGTTCTTCACTGGCTCGAAGCTTATGAATCAAGCCTACGGAACTGGATTGAATCCCTGTTTTAGCTTCTACTTCGGCACTCCGAGCCACAATGCGCTGATGAGCTGCCAGCGATCGCCGTCGTCGCACCTCACGGGCGATCGCTTTGACCCCCTCTCATCCAAAGACTCGCTGGCAACTGCGATCGAAGAGGGGCGTTACTTACGATCGCTCCTTCTTAAATAACCCAATCTGCGACGCAGCCTAGGGGATATCGTCAGGATTCAAACCGAGCGATCGCAAATAGTTGGCTAATTTTTCCTTTTGTTGTCGTTCCTGTTCTTTTTCTTGACGGGCTTGAGTGGCGATCGCTTCGGCTTGTACCCTGGCTTGTTGTGCTTGCTCTGCCCGTTCCGCATCGGTTAGATAGCGATTTCCAGTTTCGTCATACCAGTAAAGCCACTCCCGTCGCCAACCGAGATGTTCCCCTTCTTCATAGCCCAAACTCAGCCCAATCTCTGGCAACCAAATCGGAGTCTGGTCGGTAGGCAGTAATTCGTATTTGCCTGCCGTGATGGCCTAGGGGATTTTGTCAGGATTTAGACCTAGCGATCGCACACTCCCTTTCCCCCATCTGGTTGACTCTGTAAATAATCTTGGAGCCACTGACAACTGTATCCGAGGAGAATGTCGAGGGGGGTGTTTAATTGCCAGATAATGGCAGTGCGATCGCGGCTAGCGGAGGCGATCGCTTGTCCGTCGGGGCTGAAGCTAACACTTTCTATGGGGCCATGGTGGCCTCGGAGGGTTTTTAGTAACTTGCCGTTGAGATTCCAAATTTTGATGGTTTCGTCATGGCTACCCGTGGCAAGGGTTTGCCCGTCGGGGCTAAAGCTAACACTGTAAATCCGTCCTCCTTGAACTTCGATAGTAGTGATCAGGGTGCCATCTTTCAGATTCCATAGCTTCACCGTTTGATCATGACTGGCAGTGGCAAGGATCTGACCATTGGGACTAAAGCTGACACTGTAAACCCGTCCCCGATGGCCACTGAAGGTTTTGAGTAAATCTCCCTGGCGGTTCCAGAGTTTGGCAGTACCGTCATAACTAGCAGTAGCGAGGGTTTGACCATCGGGACTGAAGCTGATGTCATAGACATTACCCTTATGCCCGCGCAGGGTTGTGAGTAAATCTCCATGACGGTTCCAAAGTTTGGCAGTGCTGTCATAACTAGCAGTAGCGAGGGTCTGACCGTCGGGACTGAAGCTGACACTATAAACTCGTCCTCGGTGTCCACTCAAGGTTTTAAGGAGCTTGCCATTGAGATCCCATAGTTTGACAGTGCGATCGCGGCTAGCCGTAGCAATTGCTTGCCCATCGGGGCTAAACCGAGCACTTTGGAACCAATTGCCATGCTGAGTTAAGGTGGTTAGAAATCTGCCGTTGCGGCCCCAAAGTTTAACCGTGCCATCTTGGCTGGCTGTGACCAGCTTCTGACCATCAGGACTAAAGCTGACACTATTTACCTCAGCAGTATGCCCCTTAAAATCTTGCCGCAAGGGGTTATGGGGTCGCCAGAGCTTGATGGTGCTGTCATAGCTGGAGGTAGCAAGCGTTTGACTATCAGGGCTAAAGCTCACCCCATAAATGGGGCCACTATGCTTTTGCAAGCTCTGGATCTCGGTGCTATCCTGAATTCGCCAAAGTTTGACCGTCCCATCTTGGCTGGCAGCCGCCAAAGTTTGACCATCCGGACTGAAGCTCAGGCTATAGACTGCCCCTTGATGTCCTGGAAAGGTTTTGAGTAATTTGCCTTGCACACTCCATAGTTTCACGACCCCATCGTTACTGGCAGAAGCAAGCATCTGACCATCGGGGCTAAAACTAACGCTATTGATCTGATTATTGTGGGCTTGCCAGCGATAGAGTTCCTGCCCCTGCCGATCCCAAACTTTAATATCCCGATGCTCACCCGCAGAGGCGATCCATTGACTATCGGGACTAAAGCTGAGGGTATAGACGGCACCCAAATGACTCATGGGTTGGGGGGTAGCGATCGCTTCCCCAGTCCGATTCCACAACTTGATCGTGTTATCCCAGCTAGCAGAAGCGATGAGCTGACCATCGGGACTGAAACTGGTGCTGGTGACTGCCCCGCGATGTCCAGTTAGGGTTTTAATCAGTGTGCCCGTACGGTTCCAGAGTTTGACGGTGCTATCTTGCCCCCCTGACACTAGGGTTTGGCTATCGGGACTAAAACTGACGCTTTCGACTCCACCCGGATGTTTGGACAAGGTTTGCAGTAAGCGGCCTGTAGGTGTCCACAGCTTAATAGTTTCATCATCACTGGCGGAGGCTAGCAGTTGCCCATCGGGGCTAAAACTGACGCTATTAATCTTATCGAGATGCCCCTTTAGGCGGTTTGATTCCTGGATGCTATAAATCACGGATTGTAAAGAATTTTCCGTTTGGTCATGCAAGGCTGCTGCTTCAGCCCCTTTAATTTTGGCGGCTGTTTCTAGCTTGAGCAGTTGCTGACTGGCTTTCACACTGGCGACTAAGGCTCCCAGGTGATCATCGTCCGAGAGTAAGAGTTGGGAGGAGGCATTGAGCATGGCAATCTCCCCTTCTTGTCGTTGGGTATCTGCCGCTTGCAGGAGCAAACTTGCCTGAACCCCTACCCCAACTCCCGCCATAGAAATCAATGCTAAAACACTCAGTTCAATGCGAACAATGCGTCGAATTTGGCGTTGCGTATTCAGTAGCCGCTGGTTTGCCTGCTTCTCTTCCTCTAAAGCGATTTCAGCTTTCTGCCGTGCCTCCCGCAAAATTTGATTGGCTTGCTCAGCAATTTCCTTGGCGTGTCGTTCTGTTTCCAAGGCTTCTTGCACGGCACGGGTCGCCAGTTCTCGACTGGCATCTAGGAACCAATAATCTTGATTGCTCAACCGCTTGCCCTCTGCCCATTGCTGAGCATCCCTCAACGCCTGCCCCCGCAACAGCCAAGACTCATCTTGGTTAGAGGTGATCCAAGCGGCCAGGGCTTCCCCATAGGGACGCAGATCTGCTAAAACTCTAGCCACCCAATGGGCATCAAAAATTGCGGCATAAATGGGGTTATAGACCTTTAGGTAGCCCTGATGCTCAACGACTAACCCCGACAACCGCAACTCTATTTGTTCGGGACTGTCATCGGCGGCCACCCCTGGATGATCCGCTGAAAGGGATTGCAGAATTTGCTGGTAGAGTCCCAATAACTGACCGGCTCGTTCGCCGTTTCTGAGTAGGCGATCGCGAATGGTCTTCAAATGGGTCGGTTCATCCTGGAACTCCCAGTTTTCGACGATCTGGGACTGTACCAACTGTTGTAACCACGTTGTTTCCTCGCCAACGGCGATCGGGAGGGCGGTGGAGCCGATCAGCTTGCACAGCTTTTGGGTAAGAAAAGGTTGTCCCCCCGTCCAATTCAAAATGGCTGAGAGCATAGTCTGGGGGTTCTTGACGGTACTGGCTAATCCCTGGGCTAACGGCTGGGCTTCCTCTAACTGAAATCCTTTGAGTTCAATGGCTCGCCCCACGTTAAAAGGAGTCCGTTTTTTGTCCTGCATTAAATCCGAGGGAGTGGCTACACCAAACAAAGCAAAAGTCAGACGTTTGAAGGCTGGGTTTTCAGCCCGTTGGTTATAGCAAGCTCGGATGGCAGCGAAAAAGTCTTCAACGGGAAATTTTAAGCTGAGGACGCTATCAATTTCGTCAATAAAAATGACGATGGGCGTTTCAATTTCCACCAACAAGACGCTCTCAAAAAACTCACTCAATCGCTGCACCGGAGAGAGAAGGGTGCGATCGCGCCACCAAGATACCAACTTCAGCTTCAGCTTAAAACTCTTAATCAGGCTATCAATCAGGCTGGCGTACCACTGCTCCAGAGTGACTTGCTCAATCCCAATGGTAGTGAGGTCAATCACCCCACAGGCAACCTGATCCGCTTGCAGTCGGTGCATGGTTTGCACGCGCAAGCTCGACTTCCCCATCTGTCGAGAGTTGAGCACATAGCAAAACTCCCCTGCCTTTAAACCGTTGTAAAGGTCTTGATCTGCCCGTCGCTTCACGTAGGTGGGAGACTCAATGGGAAGGTTGCCACCCACCTGATATTCATAGTCCATGCTAAGGGGATGCTCCTAATAGACCTCAGAGTAGATTCGGTCACTCTCACACTGGGATTCTTGTCCCCTCCCCTTTGCAAGGGGAGGGCTAGACAGCGAGTCGGGGAGACATTCGATGCCTCCCACAACTGATTCTTGTCCCCTCCCCTTTGCAAGGGGAGGGCTAGGGTGGGGTAAATTAGGACTCAGCCACACCCAGATGCCCCCTCTGGATTCTCCGAGAAAAACTTCAGCCCTTAAAAGAGGCCAACCTAAGGTCGCACTACCCTTGAAATTACCCCCCTTAATCCCCCCTTGCAAAGGG
>JAYKHH010000289.1:0-5089 GCA_035285265.1 Leptolyngbyaceae cyanobacterium
GAACCAATAGCAATAGAAATCCGAGAAGAAATTGGCTTCTTCCAAGCCATCAAAGCGACCCTCTCCAAACACACCGTCGCAGGCACCCAGAGCAAAGCTGCCCTTGACGCGGCTTTACGGCAGATCGTTTCCCGTGCCGTTGCCTCCGATGGCGTCATCGACATCTTCGCCACCGCCGGACTCGACAACCCCGAAATCTCTATCCTCTCCGATGAGTTCCTAGAAGAAGTGCGCGACATGCCCCAAAGGAACCTGGCGCTGGAAGTCCTCAGAAAACTGCTCAACGATGAAATTCGGTCGCGATCGCGGCGAAATGTAGTTCAGTCTCGCACCTTCTCGGAAATGCTAGAAAACTCCATCCGTCGCTATCAAAACCGCTCGATTGCATCGGCCCAGGTGATTCAAGAACTCATCGAACTCGCTAGAGACATGCGAGCAGCCAACCAGCGCGGCGAAGCATTGGGCTTATCTGAAGATGAACTCGCCTTCTACGATGCCCTGGAAGTGAACGATAGCGCCGTGCAAGTGTTGGGAGATGACACCCTGAAGGCGATCGCCCGTGAACTGGTAGAAGCCGTCCGTCGCAATGTCAGCATCGACTGGACAGAGCGAGAAACCGTCAGGGCTAAGTTGCGAACCCTCGTCAAACGCCTTCTGCGGCGACACGGCTACCCACCCGATAAACAGGAAAAAGCCACTCTAACCGTCATTCAGCAAGCCGAAACCCTTTGTAAAGACTGGGCAGCTTGACATCCTCACTGAGAACTGCCTGAAACTTCCAATTCATTAATGCGGATAAAAGGACTTGAACCTTCACTCCTCTCGGAACCAGAACCTAAATCTGGCGCGTCTACCAATTCCGCCATATCCGCCTATAGCCTAACTATGATAACAAAGCCTGACGCAAAAATGCCAAGTCAGTGAATTAATTTTCCACGACTTTCCGGAAGGGGTCGTTACAGGGTTTTGAGCCATTGGTTACAATCAATCCTATGAGAGCCAAAATTCAAGATGAAGTAATTTATCTGCACTCCGAGGATGTCCCCCTCTATAAAAAAGGGGGATCGATTGTACGGAACAGTTACTTTTGGGCACTGCGTTCCATTGCCGATCAAGCCCATCGCGATCGCGACTGGGAATACAGCATCGAAATTTGGCCCGCCCTCCAACGAATGCTTCTATCCTTTAGCGAATCTGGCTACCTGGGGTTGCGAGAAACCACCTTAGAATTTCCGGTGGATCAAGGCGAGATCCCTGCTGTTCTGAGGGTTGTATCCACCTGGGCTGATCCTGAACCAGAGGAGGAGGAGCTATGAAATTGGCTCAAACACCATTTGAGGAATCAGCAGCGGATTTTCTAGATCATCGCTTTTCTGAGTAATTCCTAGAAACTTCCCCTCAGCCTCATAGACCCGTAGCCACCCCTGAGTTTTGCGATCAACTAATTCCTGAGCCGGGAGCCGCTGACCATAGCGCCAGCGTTGCGCCAAATCCGCAGGTAAGGTCAGGACTGGCAAATGGGCTAACGCCTGATCCGGTGCAATGGGGTGGAAAGTTCCCAACCGTACCTGGGCTTCTAATGCCTCAAAGGTGAGACTGTCATTTAAGGTAAGACCGCAACTTTCCGTACGGATTAAGGAGGCTAAGGTTCCCCCCGTTTGAAGAACTTGACCTAGATCTCGCGCGATCGCTCGGATATAGGTACCAGGGCCACAGGCGATCGCTAACTCTAATTCTGGAAAGTCTCCGGGTCGCCAATTCAACACCGTTAGGCTGAACACTTCTACTGGACGAGACTCCACGGCGATCTCGGCTCCCGCACGGGCCAAATCATAGAGCCGCTTGCCCTGAACTTGAATCGCGCTGTAGTTCGGTGGCACCTGTTGAATCACCCCTTGGAATGACTGGAGCGCTGTTTTAACCGTCTCCAGGTCTAAATCAGGAATTGCTTGGCTGGATAGGATTTCCCCCTCCAAGTCATCGGTGGTGGTACTCACACCCAGTCGCACCCTAGCTCGATACGCCTTGTCCTGACGCAAGAACTGGAGTAGCCGAGTCGCCTTACCAAGGGCGATCGGTAATACTCCCGTTGCCGCAGGATCTAAGGTGCCTCCATGTCCAACCCGCTTGAGCCTTAACAACCGTCGCACCTTGGCCACACAGTCATGGGAAGTCATGCCCGCAGGCTTCGAGAGGTTCAAAAAACCATCGGTCATCACGTTAAAACCATTACCTCAAAAGAATTTAGATGGGTATCTTGACACACTCGTACTACTTTGTAGTATAGTTGTAACACAAGCGGTTTCTAGGAGCCTGTCGGAGTAAAGCCTAAAATGAGACTCGCATCCCCAGAGATCCCCCCCTACTCCCCTTAAAAAGGGGGGAGAAACCTAGATTCCCCCCTTTTTAAGGGGGGTAGGGGGGATCTCCGACAGGCTCCTAGCCGTCTCCTAATCCTAAAGCAACCTGAAAGGGGCAAACGTTTATGCCTGCCGAAACCTTAGAATTTTCTACACCTAATCCTGTGCTGTCTTGGGCAGGTCACCCCCTTGGTTCCGCCGAAACCAAGATGGCAAAAAACGTCGCCTCCTTGCCCTTTATCTTTAAGCATGTAGCCCTCATGCCCGATGTTCACCTAGGCAAAGGAGCTTTAGTCGGTTCTGTTGTCGCTACGAAGGATGCCATCATCCCTGCAGCGATCGGGGTGGATATCGGTTGCGGAATGGGTGCCATCAAGACTCCGTTTCATGCGGATCAATTGGAAGGCAAGCTCAAAAAAATCCGTCAGGATATTGAAGCATCGATTCCCGTTGGATTTAACGAAAACAAGGAAGTCGAGAAGTCAGTCCTCAACTGGCAACGATGGAGCGACTTCAAGAACTTGCACCCCGGCGTACAAGACTTGCAGGGCAAGGCCATGAGACAAATGGGATCTTTAGGCGGAGGCAATCACTTCATCGAAGTCTGCCTGGATACTGAGGATCAGGTTTGGCTGATGCTGCACTCTGGATCTCGTAACATCGGTAATATGCTCGCCCAGTGTCACATCAACACGGCTAAGGATTTGGCAAAAATGTCCAATACCTATTTGCCTGACCCCGATTTGGCCTACTTTGTCGCTCAATCTCCCAAATTTGATGCCTACTGGCGAGATTTGCAATGGGCACAGGACTTTGCCCGATTTAATCGGGAAGTTATGATGGCTCGCTTCCAGAAAGTGCTAGAAAAGCATGTGGCTGGTGGTAAGCCCACCAAGCCCTTACTCTCAGTTAATTGTCACCACAATTACGCTGAGAAAGAAGTGCATTTTGGGGAAGAGGTCTACGTGACTCGTAAGGGTGCAGTCCGCGCCCAGGAAAACGACTACGGCATTATCCCTGGCTCTATGGGCACAAAATCCTACATTGTCAAAGGTAAGGGCAATGCAGAAAGCTACTGCTCTTGCTCCCACGGGGCAGGACGTACCATGTCACGGAATAAAGCCAAGCTCCACTTCACCCTTGATGACTTGATTCAACAGACTCAGGGCGTTGAGTGTCGAAAGGATACGGGGATTCTGGATGAAATTCCTGGAGCTTACAAGCCGATTGATCAAGTGATGACCCAGCAAGCCGACTTGGTAGAAGTTGTAGCAACCCTGAAGCAGGTCGTTTGTGTGAAGGGCTAGGGCGGCAGGGGCACCAGTTGGTAACTATTCCCGGAAGGGCATGGCACTGCCATGCCCCTACCCAAGCCAGGTTCCTACCACTTAACACCTCTGCAGTAGTAAATAATTGACCAATGGCAATTTTGGGAACCGCCTCTCTTCCGTGAGTAAAAATATCACAATTGAGGCAGGTTCCCTATTTGTGTAACGAAAAGAGCTAGCATCTCTGAGATTGAAGTGATTTAATGTAGATGTGTCAGTGGTGAACCCCTGGATAACCTGGGTATCGGAGTATCAACCTGTAATATGACTAATGATCTTGATCTGATCAAACGCCTCAGTCCTAGTGCCATGGATCAGATCATGCTCTATCTGGCTTTTAGCGCTATGAGAACTAGCGGCCATCGTCATGGTGCGTTTTTAGATGCTGCGGCTACGGCAGCCAAATGTGCCATTTATATGACCTACCTAGAGCAGGGACAGAACTTGCGAATGACGGGTTACCTCCATCACATTGAGCCGAAGCGCGTTAAGGTGATTGTCGAAGAGGTGCGAGAGGCACTGACAGAAGGTAAGTTATTGAAGATGCTGGGGTCACAGGAACCCCGCTACTTGATTCAACTTCCTTATATTTGGCTCAAAGAATACCCCTGGCAACCCGGTCGGCCCCGCATTCCTGGCTCTAACCTCAGCGCAGAAGAAAAACGGCAGCTTGAGCAGAAACTGCCCGCGAACTTGCCAGATGCTCAACTGATCAATTCTTTCCAGTTCATGGATTTGATTGAGTTCTTGCATACTCGCTCCCAGGAAGATCTTCCCGCCAATCAATGTATGCCCTTAAGCGAGTCTTTAGCAGAGCATATCAAACGGCGGCTTATTTACGCCGGTACCGTAACTCGCATTGACTCCCCTTGGGGAATGCCTTTTTATGCCCTCACTCGTGCCTTCTACTCTCCTGCAGATAAAGAAGAAAGAACGTACATGATGATTGAAGATACCGCCCAGTACTTCCGCCTCATGAAGGGTTGGGCAGACCAACAAGCCAACGTCATGCGCGTCTTGGAAGAATTAGAAGTTCCGCCTGAGAAAATTGACCAGGCGCTAGAAGAATTAGATGAGATTCTGCGGGCCTGGGCCGATCGCTATCACCAAGTCGGTACCCATCCGATGGTCTTACAGATGGTGGCAGGGCCAAGGGAAGAGTGAATCAGCATTCTGCCTTAGATCCGCTAGTTACCTTTGCGGACATTGAAGCTGCTGCTTCCCGGTTGCTTGGCAACGCTCACCATACCCCTGTTCTTACCTCAACCACCGTGAATCAGCGCACAGGGAGCCAAGTCTTCTTTAAGTGCGAAAATTTTCAACGAACGGGGTCGTTCAAGTTTAGAGGTGCTTATAATGCGATCGCCCAACTCTCCTCTGCCCAAAAGCAAGCCGGGGTTT
>JAYKHH010000290.1:0-5712 GCA_035285265.1 Leptolyngbyaceae cyanobacterium
GGGACGAAGTACCCGCCAGTGCTCTAAAACTCAATTAAAGGCTGCGTGAGAATAAATACTTCCACGTTTTCCTGATTAGACGTGACGGCAATCCATTCGGCTCTGCTCATGGCGAAGCCTGACCCTACAGTTATGGTTTATCAGTTTGTAGGTTCCTTATGCCTTAACGGTTGCAGGCCATAGATAAATTGCCCCGGAAATCCAGGTGAGGATTACAGAAATCCAGAAAGTGATGTTGGCAATTAAACCCCAGGGAGCAGGTAAGGGGGCAATCAGGAGCGCGATCGCCACAATCTGACTCACGGTTTTCAATTTGCCCCAGAAATTTGCCCCAGAAATCCCGGTCTCTCCCTTAAAGACTGTAGGGTTGACGCGCCAACCAGCGATCGCTAGCTCCCGTGCCAAAATCAGAAACACGCCCCAGGCTGGAACTTGCCCAAGTTCAATCATCGCTAGTAGAGGAGCTAAGACCAGTAACTTATCCACTAACGGATCTAAAAATTTGCCGAGTTCTGTAACCTGGTTCAGCCGTCGAGCCAAATAGCCATCTAACCAATCCGTACCCGCAGCCAAGAGAAAAATAGCAACAGCAATCCACCGGCTTGTAATGCTGGGAGCATCAGCGGTTGGACTATATAAGTAAAACAGCAGAAACGGCACCCCTAGGAGGCGAGATAGGGTAATCCAGGTTGGCAGGGTCATGGTAGTTGAAGCAAATTTTTAAGGCGATCGCAAGTAAGAATTGTTAATAATAATTCCCACCGAATCAGTTTACTCTAAAGGTTTAGGTGGTTTTGAAAACTGTTGGAAGCATCCAGCTTCCGCAGTAAATTTTAGTGCTGGGAATCTTAAGATGAGTAGTAATTTAGCGACCAAGTTACGTGAGGGCACCAAAAAAGCCCATACGATGGCCGAGAACGTAGGTTTTGTCAAGTGCTTTCTAAAAGGCGTAGTTGAGAAAACTTCTTACCGAAAGCTAGTAGGCAACCTTTATTTTGTCTACTCAGCCATAGAAGAGGAACTAGAGCGCCATCGCCAGCACCCTCTTGTTTCAAAATTTTACTTTCCTGAACTAAACCGCAAAGCGAGCTTAGAGCAGGATTTAGCGTTCTATTATGGCCCCAATTGGCGAGAGCAAGTAGCCCCTTCCCCGGCAGCAACGGCTTACGTAGACAGAATTCGAGAGATTTCTAACTCCGTACCTGAGTTGTTGGCAGCTCACTCCTATACCCGGTATTTAGGAGATCTGTCGGGTGGGCAAATTCTTAAAAACATTGCCCAAACAGGCATGAACTTGACTGATGGTCAAGGTACCGCGTTTTATGAATTTGCCGATATTCCAGATGAGAAGGCATTTAAGGCAACCTATCGTCAAGCCATGAACGATCTGCCCATTGATGAGGCGACTGCGGATCGGATTGTCGATGAAGCCAATGAAGCCTTTGGAATGAACATGAAAATGTTCAACGAGCTAGAAGGGAACTTGATTAAGGCGATCGGTCAAATGTTATTTAACTCCTTGACTCGCCGCCGGACCAAGGGAAGTACCGACTTACCCACCGCCGAACCCGCTCAATAAATTGAGCCAGTTCCTAGCCTCTAGTGCATAACTTATAGTGCATAACTCAATAGTAGGGGCAATACTAGTAGGGGCAATACCTCTGTAGATACCTAAGCTTGCAAGGGTGACTTCAGAGGTATTGCCCCTAATCTTTTGATTCTGTCTAAAACCTGATCTCGCTAAAGTATGGCTGCAAAAATTCCTGTTACGGTGATTACGGGCTTCCTGGGGAGTGGCAAAACCACTCTGATTCGCCATCTGCTACAGAACAACCAAGGACGACGGATTGCTGTCTTGGTAAACGAATTTGGTGAACTGGGCATTGATGGTGAACTCCTGCGTTCTTGCCAGGTATGTCCAGAGGAGACGGGCGGAGCCATCTCTGATACCGCTAGCAATATTGTTGAATTAACGAATGGGTGCCTATGTTGCACTGTTCAAGAAGAATTTCTGCCCACCATGCTGGAGTTGCTGAAGCGGCGAGAGACCCTAGACTGCATTTTGATTGAAACCTCAGGGCTTGCTTTACCCAAACCGTTAATTAAAGCCTTCCGTTGGCCGGAAATTGCCCACGCTGCTACTGTGGATGGTGTGATTACTGTGGTTGATTGTGAAGCAGTAACGAGTGGCACCTTAGCCAGTGATTTACAAGCCGTAGAACTACAACGTCAAGCAGACCCTAATCTAGACCATGAGACACCTATTCAGGAGCTGTTTGAAGACCAGCTTGCCTGTGCTGATTTGGTAGTTCTAAACAAGACAGATTTAGTCGATGCCTTGCAGCAAAGTCAGGTCGTAGAACTGATTCAGCGAGAACTGGCTAACCCTGTAAAAATTGTCCCTAGCCAAGGTGGTCAACTCAGTCCCGATATTCTCTTGGGTTTTCATGCCGCAGTCGAAGATAACTTGGTATCTCGCCCTAGCCACCACGATTTTGAGGAAGACCATGATCATGATGACCAGATCACCTCAACCCATGTGGTTTTAGACCGTGCTTTTGACCCCGATCGCTTACAAGCCCGCCTGGAAGCCTTGGTACAACAACAAGAAATCTATCGCATTAAAGGGTTTGTAGCAGTTCCCAATAAAGCAATGCGCTTAGTCATGCAAGGGGTAGGTAAGCGATTTGAGCGCTTTTATGACCGCCCCTGGCGATTAGATGAGCCTCAGCAAACTCGACTAGTCTTCATTGGTCGAAACCTGAATGTTGCCGAAATTAGCACTCAATTAGCATAAATTCACCGCAAGGGTGCTTAAATACCCAACGTTGCTGAATTGGGGCATGAATCTGCCCCCTGCGCCCCCCAATTTTGAGGAGAAATCTTAAAATCCCCCAGAATGGGGGGACTTAGGGGGCAGTGCCCGATAGAGTGAGAGTACCTGCAAGGGGTTGCCCCTACAGGAATATGATTAAAACGCCATTTCCTTAATTCTTGGCAGAACTGGGCTTTGTTGCAGAAGTGGATTTTTTCGGTGCAGGGGCAGGTTTCTTGACCGTAGGACTAGACTTCTTGACTGTAGGACTAGACTTCTTGACTGTAGGGGTAGATTTTTTTGGAGCAGGAGTAGTTTTTTTGACTCCAGGTGCAGGAGTGGATTTCTTGACTGCAGGTGCAGGAGTGGACTTCTTGGCTGCAGGTGTAGAGGTGGTTTGCTTGGCTGCAGGAGGGGATGTTGTCGGTATGGGAGTTGGTTGCTGGAATGTAGGGGATGGACTAGTCAATATAGGGGCTGGGCTGGGCTGAGACTGTTCAGGAAGGAACTTGTCAGGTTGGCTAGATGAACGGGTTAATATTCCTACTCCCGCCCAGAGTCCACTGGTTAGTAAGAACGTCCCTACTATCAGCCCTATTCTCTCTGCGTTACGTCCCTGAACCAAAGCGCTTGCTTGCTTGAGCAAGTTTTCAGCACCTTTAAAACCATTCACCCTAAAACCATTAACACCTAATTTGCTTGATTGTTCAGGCTGATTGTTTGGATTTTGTGTGAAGCCCCCCTGAAGCATTGGTGCTTCTGGGGGAATGGGGGCAAGAGGTTCCAGTTCAAAAGAATCTCTCCATGCAAAAGTTGTCCGTTCAGAGGCGCTTCCTTGGATGATTACCTTGCTCACTCCATGGGGGTGTAGCTTGGTCAACCGCGATCGCAGATACCGAACCAAAGGTTCTTGATCTGGAACGTCATCAGATTGCGCGATCACTGTTAAGCAAAGATTTTGTAAACTTGCTTTAACATGAATATTTTTTACAGCTAACTCTTGACTGAGTAAAGCAGCGATTTCTTTCGGGTTTCCTTGCTTGGCAAGCTCCAAAGAACTGGTTTCAGGCATATCTGGGATAATGGCAGAAAGAGGTGGTTACACTAAAAACTGCGAAGCCAAGTCAGAATTGTGCTGGTCTCACCCATCGGAGATAGGGGTTGGGAAATTCCAGTCATCCATTTATCCATAGGAATGAGCATTCAATCGCTGGTAATGTCTAACCCTGGGTCGGCAGATTACTCTGCGCTCAGGCTTTGCCTAGGTCTGTATAGCCGTAATTTCAATTGCCAGGTGATTGAATTCGTGATCCATAGCAACTCCTCATAGGTAGTGAACTTGAGGATCAGCATCTTACTGATTCCAGAGATAGGCGCAAGACTTTTACCCTAAGTCTGTATTCCTGAGGATCGTTTTAGCACACTTCAATATTCCTTCAATGTCCTGATTGGCTTCCCTACAGAAACTTTATCTGCACCAATTGCTACACCGAATAAATATCTGAGCTACTAACCTCTAGAGGTAGAAATACAGTCATAATTTCCCCTTGTTGGGGGCGTTGTCGTACCGTCAATTTACCACCTAGGGCGCGGAATAAATGTTTTGTGACCGACATACTCAGGCTCAAGTTGCCAGTTTCGGGCTGAAAAATCAGGAGTTGCCCCAAGGACTTTAAGAGGGGTTTGTGGATCTGGGGTGTTTCTGGTTGGTTGGTTAATGGTCGAGATTGGAATTGCAATTTGAGCTGATTTCCTGCCAGCATCACTTCCACCTGAATATGACTGCCCGTGGGCAAATTGCGGGTAAATCGGTCGATTAAACCTGTGAGTGCCTGATCCAGCATGGTGGGGTCACTGACAACCGTGGGCATCTTTTGCGGTAGCACAACCTCTAGATTTAAATTGCGTTGATGGGCTTGTTTCTGCCAACGGGGGATACTGTGTTGGAGTAATTGGTCTAATGGGGTTGCCGTGAGCGGCATCATCGATCGCTGCAGGGCTGAAGTTTCTAGCTCAACAGCCCGGAAGATTAAGCTAAAGCGATCGATTTGTTCGCTGCACTCTCGGTCAATCATTTCTAATCGCTTCAACACATCCGGTGCTAAATCCTTCCGGTTCAGGAGCAATCGCGTCAAGAGCCGAATCGTCGTCAGAGGGGTGCGAACCTCATGGCCGATCGCCTGCAACAACTCCACATCAGAACCCGTTGCCCAATTTTCAGAGGGTGAACTGGGCATATCTTCCGGTTCAGCCATGGACTGATGGCTCTGCACCTGCTGATTTTTTGGCTCCCCAGCACTCTCTTTTGGTTCACCTTTTGCCTCTGGAAATTCTGCCAGATACTGCAAGAGCAAACGGCTAAACTGCATCACCACTTTGTAATCGGGGACTACAGGGGCAAACTGCTCGAATTGCTGCTCGATCTGGCTCAGGTGGTGAGAGCTGGTGAGTAAAATTCGAGGCTGAAGTACCTGCCAAGCCTGTTCTACAACTGCAGGGTCAAAGGAAAAAGCAAAGGCCGGTTCTTCCTGGGCATTTTCTCCCAATACCATGACTAGGCTGAAATGAGCGGTTAGCGCTATACAGAACGGTTCAGTGGCTAGGGGGTCTTCCGGTAGTAACGGTAGCGTTGGGGTTGTAGCGGTTACCGTCGCTCTGTGATCCAGGGTGGGGGGCAATTGTAAGGGCAGGTAGGCTGCATAGGGATGGGCGGAAAACACCCAGGTAGCTACACTGCTGGTTAATTCAGGATGGCTCAGGATTGAGGAAGGCCCAGAAAAGACCAAGCCTTGAATCGCATCAGAACTATGAGCACACAGGGTGGGCTGTGCCGTTTGGCTGTGAAGGAGATGGTTCAGGGCTGCGATCGCCCCAAACCAATCCCGCTCAGCATTGAG
>JAYKHH010000291.1:0-2925 GCA_035285265.1 Leptolyngbyaceae cyanobacterium
GCAACCTACGCTGCAAACTGTTGAAGGTATTTATCGGAATGGGCAGATTGAATTGAATGCCCTTCCCAACGATGTCAGCGATCGCACCCAGGTTCTCGTCACCTTTCTGGATGCTAGCAAAATCGATCCACGCAAACTCCGCCAACTGATTGACCAGTTGGAAACCCTGGAAGGGATTCGGCAAACCAGGGGAACATGGTTTTCAATCCTATCCCCATCCGATCACTCATAAAATTTCGGTTGATTGCCCGCATGTCTAGGCTACCCACCCCGTTGCTTCTGGGTTTTTGCCTTCTCTTTCGGTGCGGGCTTCCCAAATCCACCTTGCGAGGGCGGCTTCGATGAGTTCTGTGAATTCTGCCGCAGGTGTTCCTCAATTTGACTCACGCGAGTTTGCAACCCCTGATTCTCCCCAAGTAGATAAACTATCAACTGTTGAATACCTACGGGGGTGGCATTCCATTCTTCTGGGTTGATCTCAATTCCGGCAACGGGAGGCGCTTCAATCATAAAATCTAAGTTATCCTGGAAAACTGCTCGCAAACCTTAATTCTTCCTGATCCCCTGGAATGGTTACCCCAAATGGATGGGATTGAAAGTGCCTCAAACCCATTGACTTCGTACCCCCCTTAAACGGTTACGTCTAATTTGCCATCATGCTCGACCTAATTTTATTGTGGCATCGTCGAGATTTACGGATCTCCGATCACCCTGGATTGGCGGCTGCTCATCAGCAGAGTTCCAAAATTGTCGGGGTATTTTGTCTTGACCCCAACATCTTGAAACAGGATGATATTGCCCCTGCGAGAGTGACCTATCTCATCGGTAGTTTGCAGGAATTGCAGCAAAGCTATCTTCAAGCAGGGAGTGAATTGCTGATTCTTCAGGATGACCCTCGGCAAGGGATTCCTAAACTGGCGATCGCCCTCCAGGCCAAAGCCGTATTCTGGCACTTGGATGTGGAGCCGTATGCGAAGGAACGCGATCGCAACGTCCTAGATGCGCTGAGTCAGGCAGGCATTCAGACCCAAACTTTCTGGGGTGACTTAATGCACGCCCCCTCAGAGATTTATAGTGGTTCCGGTCAACCCTATACAGTTTATTCTCCCTACTGGCGAAATTGGAATGGCAAGCCCAAAGTAGAACCTGCACTCAAGCTAGCGGGTGTGACTGGGTTGACGGAAAGTGAGAAAGCGATCGCCCAACAAGTCGGTGTAACCCCATTACCCACCGCCCAGGAATTGGGGTTTCACTGGGATCATCCCCTCGTCTTAGCCCCCGGAGAGCAGGCAGCTCAAACCAGACTAGAGGAGTTTTGTTCTTCTCAGATCAGCGAATATCAAGAACAGCGCAACTTCCCTGGTAATTTTGGCACCTCTCAATTGAGTGCCGCCTTGAAATTTGGGGTAATTGGCATTCGCAGTGTTTGGGCCGCAACGACCTCCGCCCTAGAGCAGAGTCGCAGTGATGAGGCGCAAGGTAGCATTCAAACCTGGCGGCAAGAACTGGCTTGGCGGGAGTTTTATCAACATGCCCTGTACTTTTTCCCAGAATTAGCCGAAGGCGCTTACCGCACCCCCCTAAAGACCTTCCCTTGGCAAAACAAGCCAGAATACTTTCAGGCTTGGTGTGATGGTAAAACTGGGTATCCGATTGTAGATGCCGCCATGCGTCAGTTAAATGAAACAGGGTGGATGCATAATCGTTGCCGCATGATTGTGGCAAGTTTCCTCACGAAAGATTTATTAGTGAGCTACCAGCTAGGTGAAAAGTACTTTATGCAGAAGCTCGTAGATGGAGATCTGGCTGCTAATAATGGAGGATGGCAATGGAGCGCTTCTAGTGGCATGGATCCGCAACCCCTGAGAATTTTTAACCCAGCCAGTCAAGCCAAGAGATTTGATCCGGAGGCTGAGTATATTCGGCACTGGTTACCAGAACTACGAAGCTTGGATACCGTAGATTTGGTTACAGGAAATATTTTGCCCCTGGATCGCGATCGCTGCGGTTATCCCCCTCCCATCGTGGATCACAACCAGCAGCAACGGGTGTTTAAGTCCCTGTATCAACAACAAAAAGCAGCATTATGACTGAATTATTACCAATCTCCCAGTTGGGTAACCCAATTCTACGCCAGCAGGCCCAACCCATAGATGATATTCAGAACGAACAGATTCAAACACTGATCGACAATTTACTTGCTACCCTGCTGCAAACCAGTGGTGTTGGAATTGCTGCCCCTCAGGTTGCAGCGTCTTGCCAATTGTTGATCGTTGCTTCCCACCCGAATGCCCGGTATCCGAATGCTCCCTATGTAGAGCCAATTGCCATGATCAATCCTCAAATTATGGCTCACTCCGATGAACAAGTTAAAGGGTGGGAAGGATGCCTAAGTGTACCAGGTATTCGAGGGTTAGTACCGCGCTACTCAGCGATTACAGTCAGCTATACCGACCGTGATGGCCAGTCCCAACAGCAAGAACTGACGGATTTTCTAGCGCGGATTTTTCAGCACGAATACGACCATCTGAATGGCATCTTGTTTGTAGACCGAGTCGAAAGTACCCACGATTTGTTTACCGAACAAGAGTACCAAAGGCAAATCGCCCTTAACCTGGAGCCAGGTTAAGGGGTTAGGGACTTGCGGTTTAATCCCATCCCAGTCGTCCATGATTTTGAACCCAGCATGGGTGGGTCATCGGGTCCCTTATTTTCGCGCTAGTCCCTTATTAATCAGAATCCTAATTGCGTACCTTGCAGTCAATCACTACCTACGGTCTGTAAGCATACCCATAACTAGGGGCAGGCGTACTCGGAAAGCATTGGTGCAATACCATCATGACTTGCACTCCCATTGGACACCCATTTGGCCCCAAGAGGATATATCGTCCTGTTTTGGGACATCTTTGACCGGATTTAAATAGC
>JAYKHH010000292.1:0-2849 GCA_035285265.1 Leptolyngbyaceae cyanobacterium
AACTCTTCTCCTGATGCTAATGCGCTCACAAATTGTACAGGGGTCATGACTTGAAGTCCCAGTGACTCTTTCGCACTCCGAAAATCTCGAATATTAGACGTAACCAAAATCGCGCCTGCATTCATCGCGCAATCAATTACTAAATCGTCACCTGCATCTGGAGCAGCGGGTCGCCACGAGAAATAAATATTCGTGTATTGGGCGACACTAAGGAGTTGCCCTAATACAGGTTGTAGTTTAGTCCAACGTGCTTCTGAGAGTTTTCGAGACAACACATCGGCATATTCATAGGCAAGTGCATTGGAGACACAAACTACCATAAGCCCAGCCAACCAGGCATCAATCAGTAGACCTGACGCCCCACCTTGCTTGGTGAGACCCTCAAACACAACATTGGTATCAACAACAATCCGAAGCAATGCCAAACTAGACATGACACTACAATAGCACTGCAGGCAGTGCCGAACTACTGACTTACCGTAATCATCTTGAAGACCTACAGATTGGACAATGGTTATGCGAAATAACTCAGAAGGTTGGGTTTTCTTAGTGAACCCAACTGACGATGGGCGGACTGATTAATTCTTATGATGAGGTCATACACTCAAAACTGCTACAAGATGCCATATCTACCATAAGTCACGGTGGAATTCTGGTTCCCTCCCCTTGCCAAGGGCAGGGCTAGGGAGGGGTAACCCCAAAGCCGAAACACCGAAACACCCCGAAATGCCCCCCCTTAGTCTCCCGCGCTGTCGCGCCGCTGCGCTAAAGCCAAGGGGGGAAACAAGAAATCAGGCAATTCTAATGGTTGTTAGATCGATGCCGGAGTCTACTAGCCCGATCTTCATCCAACCCTGATCCCACAGAGGCGATCTCAGAAAGCTAAAGTTTCCTCCGATTCACTGCTAGGGTTTGAAAGAGAAAGATGGGCGATCGCGTAGCTTGAAAATGGACTGATGTAATTAGAGGATCAAGCTCATGTCCATCAAAGAATACGATGTAGTAGCGCTAACTGAGGATATTCAGGCAACCCATAAGGACACCCAACAACCCATTTTGCTCCGGTGTGGGCAAGTGGGAACGGCACTCATGGATTTGGACGGTCAGGCTTACCTGATTGATTTTGCCGATGCTCAGGGTCATACCTATGCCATGGAAACCATTCCAGCTCATCAATTGATAGTGCTGTTCTACGAGCCGATTCTGACTTATGCCTAGAATTTGCCCAGATCAGACCGATGGGAGCGATCGCCCTCTTTTTCCGGTTCAGGCTGGAAAATCGTGACTGGAAGTTTAGCGATCGCCCCTCGATTCACCAACACCGTACCTGTGAGTAGATCTTTGACCGTGACGACCAAGGTGCGTTGGGCATCCACTTCAAAATTTACCTCAATGCGACGTCCAGTTTGGTTACTAGCCCCCCAGAATTGGGGGGTGGGGGGCTAAGAAGATTTGTGTATACACGGTAGTCCCAATAGATAGATGCATCTCCCTTCATCATGGAATGTACTTCTAGATACAAAACCTGTCTGGGAGTTTCAACAAGAATGAACCTCATGACTGCGTTGATGAGGCATTCAAGAAAAAAGAACACTGAAAGAGTTATTCCTTGCCATTGGGCAGCAAAAGATTCAGATAAGAATCCCAAGATCTATCAGGATCTTATAGATGCGGCTCCAAGCTGATTTGTCTTGCTTCAAATTCCAACCTTGGCAGTTTTTCGTCGGAGTAGTGGTTGCTCTAGCCTTCGTTGGGAGCACAGTTTATTAGACGTGGTAACGGTTTCAAACTCAAAAGTGAGCTTCTGCACTCAGGCGGTGGTAGTTGCCCTCATCAATGAGCACACATTCAAACTGACGACCCAACGTTCTGCCTTTTAAATGAAATTCCCATTTCTGTACGAAAGTTTACACAGAAACCATCAGGGTGAATCTATTAAGTTCATGTGAATGCTGGAGTTCAACATAGGTAATGTGAGTTTTAAAGATGCTTCAAGCTGTAAATACTGGTTCCCCTGAACTTGAGTCGTCACATGCGTCAAACTCAACTCAAGTCCTGCGTAATCTCAGCCTGGTTGAAACCTGGGGCTTTGGCCTAACAGGACTCCTTTTATGGATGGGAGTCGCACCCGCTACTCAAGCTGAGTTGGGTACTCAAGCCATGTGGGTTTGGATTCCAGGGGCGATCATTGGGATTGTGATCAATTTGCAAGTGAGGCAATTGGGGCGTACATTGCCGGGTGTGTCGGGTGGTACTCCAAACTATGTTACCCACCTCCTAAAAGACTATCCAAAGCTGACGAGCTATGCTGCGATCGGTTACTTTGTGAGTTGGGTCGCCGTTTTACCAGTCAATGCGATTATCCTAGCTGATTTAGTTCAAGCAATTCTTGAGCCCCTAGGCATTGCCCTTCCTGATATAGGTTTGCGGATTGGATTCACTGTTTTAGCATTTATCGTTGCCTTTAGTGGCAGTCATGCCCTGGGAACCCTTCATCTCGTTTTCTTATTACCGGCTGTTGGCTTTCTCCTTGCATTCTGTCTGCAAGGAAGTCATGCGGTGATACTCTCATCGTCTACGTTCAGTTTGTTGCCAAACGACGGTTCAACGTTTTCCTTTCAGGGATGGGCAAAATGGTATCTGAATGGAACCTATGCATTCTATGCCTGCGAAACAGCAACAGTTTTTGTGGCAGATAGTAAGCGCCCCTTTGGAACGCTACAAAGCTTACTAATCGCCGCAGGTCTGATTCCAGTTGTTTATATTGGGGGGTCCTGGATGTTGCTGCACCTCGCAGCAGAACCGGGATTAGGCGATAACACTTTTCTGCATCTATTAGCCGCAGCCAA